>NZ_MCAP01000014.1:0-73817 GCF_001858555.1 Salinicola sp. MIT1003 | reverse complement strand
CTCGGAGACAGTGAGATCGTACTGGCGAGCCACCTCAGCAGCCGTGGTCTTGCCCTTGAAGATATCCATGACCACGGTGGCCTTGCGCTTCGCGGTCCATCGCTTGATGGGGGTTGTCGTCGCTCATCCTGTCCTCCTTGGCTGCACTATACCCTGTGCAGTTCTGGAGGGGGTCACTTCAAAACAAGATAAAACTTGTCTTTATTAAAAATACTATAAGAGTACGATATCTGTAGCTAACCTGGCCATTCACCACCTAGAGCTTTAGTAAGCAATCGTCCTTCTTCAAGTAGTATTGACGTCATCCAGCTTACAGAAGCTGCGTCGAAGCGGTCCTTAGGTCCCGACAGGGATAATGCACCCATAAATATCCCCTGAGAACCAAAAACAGGGCATGATATAGAAGCACATGACGGGTCACGCTCACCCATGGAAGAAAAAATAAGCGTTTCAGTATCGACTGGCTTTTTACACGATTTTGGCGTAAAGGTCTCAATGACTTTAGCTGGAGCTCCATACTGCAAAGTCAGCAGATCGCCTGTATTGACATTATCCAATGTGGAATGTTTGGAATTGACACGCAGCAGGCATAAGCGACGCGTGTCATCGTATCGGATATGGAATGACGCACTCTGCGTACCCTGAGAAACCAAATGATCCAGCGCAGCCTGAACATGGGCTTCAAGCTGGTTAGTTGCCTCATACGCTCTGCCCAGACGGAACGCCATTGGCCCCAACTCGTATCGGTAGTCAGAACGCTGGACCACCAATGATGCCCTTATCAAGGATACAAGTAAGCGTAGGATTGTACTCTTGTACAAGCCCGTAGAATGTGAAAGTTCCGTCAGAGAAAGCGGTTCTATAGAGCCCTCTATCTCTACTAGCACCGCAAAGGCACGGTCCACGGCAGCAACGCCACCCTTTACCTCTCTGGCGCTTTTCAGCTTTCCCAAGGCAGGAGAAGCAGAGTCATCATTTTCTTTCAATCGTTTATTTTTCCTCGAAAATCAAGCTGATAGCCGGCGCGTATCGGTCGCCATGTCCCGCTTCGATAGCACGATCAAAGGTACTCACCAAGTTGCGAGCACCAGTGGCGTCGATGCCCATCTGGGTGGCCAAGTCCATAGCATAGCCCACATCCTTTCTAGCATAGTAAACTGGAAACGCCGCCTCGGGGAAATGCTGGGGTAGAATGGCTCCCATACCATGGTTCCGCAAAGCGAAGCTGTCAGCTGACCCATCGGCAAAGGCCTCAAACAGCACCTGAGGGTCCACACCCGCGCGCTTTCCAATCGCATGGGCCTCAGAGAGCGCTAATACTGTTTCATACAATACCATGTTGTTAAGTATCTTTACGATCTGGCCAGCGCCAATATTGCCAGCGTGCTTAATGTCACTAGCGAAGCAGCCTAAATAGCGGCTGATGTGGGCATACACATCGTCGCTGGCGCCCACCGGGATCGCCAATGTGCCAGACTCAGCCGCAGCTCGCGTGCGCATCACAGGAGCATCTGCAAACTTGATGCCTTTATCCTTTAGCTGCCCGGCAATTTTTCGCGTGCTCTCCACTGATGACGTACTCAGATCAACAATGATCTGACCAGGAGAGAGCAGCGGTAGTATTCCTTGCTCCGATGTCAGAACTTCACGGACAACATCACCGGAAGGCAATGAAAGAAAAATAATTGAGGCTTCCTGAGCAATTTGCTGTGAGCTGGCCCGAAACGCTCCCTCATTTTCCAGCCGCGCCAGAGGGGCGGTGTGATTATCACTGACTAAGACCTTCCTGCCGCTTTTTTTGGTTAAATGGCGGCACATAGGCTCTCCCATTACCCCTACGCCAATAAAACCCAATACCAAGGACTCCGCAACCGGATCTTCTAACATATAGATACCCTTCTGTTAAATCACTTAAGCTAGTCATTATTGGATAAACTCTAAACCATATTCCAATAAATACTTTTAACCTGCTGATATAGCCTCAAACCACTAATACCTTTCTCACGTCCCAATCCACTCTCTTTGTAACCGCCAAATGGGGTCGATATAGAGAGCTTTTTATAAGTATTAATCCAAACACTACCGGCTTCCAATGCGTTGGCAACACGCCAAGCCTTCTGGTAGTTAGCGGTCCAGATTCCCGCTGCCAGACCGAAGACACTGTCATTGGCTTTTTCTACTAAGTCTTCTTCACTATCAAAAGGGAGTACGCATAGAACAGGTCCGAATATTTCTTCACTTACCGCATTAGATGAAGAGTCTAAATCGGTAATAATTGTTGGCTTGTAAAATACCCCTGTTGCAAGACAAGGATCAGAGGGACGCTTTCCCCCGGCTACAATATTCCCCCCTTCTCGGCGCGCCGAATCGACCATGGCCTCCACTCGATCACGCTGAGCCATCGTGGCGAGAGGCCCCATCTCGACCCCACTTTCTTCAGGAAGACCGACTGTTATTGCATTAGCCTTTTCAACCAGCTTATCGACGACTTCCTGGAAGACGCTCCGCTGCACAAAAAGTCGAGAACCAGCCACACAAGACTGACCACTCCCTTCAAATATTCCGCCAGCAACGTTATCGATTGCGGAATCAATACAGGCATCATCAAAAATGATATGCGGTGATTTACCACCAAGCTCCAATGCTACCGGAATTAGCCGCTGAGCAGCCATGGAAGCAATGGCTTTTCCACTAACGGTGCCTCCCGTGAATGAGACCATACGCACATTATGGTGTTGAACCAGTGCTTTACCAGCAATCTCTCCCTGTCCTGGAAGAACATTCAGGATGCCTGATGGAAGCCCTGCTTCTAGAGCAATTTTGGCGACAATCAGCGCTGTAGAAGACGTAACCTCTGACGGCTTAAGAATGACAGCGTTGCCTGCCGCCAAAGCCGGAGCCACTTTCTGCGCCTCCATCGTCAGCGGGGAGTTCCAGGGAGTAATGGCTGCTACAACGCCATAAGGTTCATAGGTCGTCATCGAGAGGTAATCACCACGCGCCGGTGTCACTTCCGAGCCTTGTGTTTCACATACGGCAGCAAAGTAGCGGTAGGTATCCGCTGCGCTTGCCACCTGGGCACGACACTCGCTCAAAACCTTGCCATTTTCCTGCATCTGGCAGTGCGCCAGCTCTTCAGAATGGGCACGTATTCCCTCGGAGATGCTGCCGAGTATTCGAGCTCTTACATGCGGAAGCATCGATTGCCACGCTTTCTGACGAACGGCGTTACTAGCCGTTTCAACCGCTCGTTCAACCAACGCTTCGTTTGCGCTCGAAACCCACCAGTTGACCTTGCCTGTCGCTGGGTTCAACGACGCAATCGCGCCCTCCTCGCGCTTCAGCCACTCCGAACCGATTAACATCGGCTTCAATTTATCTTCAGAATGCATAACGGCCTATCTCCACACGGTCTGAGGGCAATCTGCTAACCCTCCTCCAGCCAGCTATATATTATTGGCACGTTCTACTTTGGTCTCTCTAGCGTACCAAGCGGTCTATCTGGTGATATGGTTTGCCACACAGCACTGAGATGTCAAGCAATACGAAAGTCCAGCACAGCTCATCGCCTCAGCACGTAGTTCGATGACAGAGAGGGGCAGCTAGTGCGGACCAGCAACTGCGGAGGGGTTGAGATGCTTAGCGATAGCGCGTCATTAACGATTATGGTTTCACTAGTCATGGAAAGCACATACCGAGCAATTCATACGCACAGCCCAAGCAACAACTCGGACTAGCATTAGCGCACATTCGATTCGGCCCTGTGCCCGTCGTGACCCGTTTATCGGAATGTTGCGGTCCATCAAACTCAACGGTAGGGCAAAATATCATCAGCCCACCTGATAAGCTCAAGGAGTCCTTATGACTGACAACGAAACCTACCAAGTTTACGCCATTCGTTATGCAACGCTAGCTCGAAAGGAAGGTGACAATTTTATTGGTAGAGACCCTCATAAACATGCCAGCAACCTGGATTTCTATATATGGGTGGCTCGCTCTGAGAAACGCACTATCATTATCGACACGGGATTCAGTTCGCAATCTGCGCAGCGACGAGGGCGTGAATTTCTTTGCTCTCCATCTGAAGGCCTGCGCCAGTTAGGCATCGATACCGAAGCGGTCACTGATGTTATATTGACACACCTGCATTATGACCACGCAGGCAATGTTGACTTATTCCCCAGTGCGACATTTCATTTACAGGAAAGTGAAATGTCTTTCGCTACCGGTCGTTATATGTATCATCCGTTTCTCCGCCACGCTTACGACGTGGAGGATATCATGAATTTAGTAAACTTGGTTCATAGCGAAAAGGTGAATTTCGTTTCGGGAGATGAAGAGATATTTCCTTCTTTTCATGTCCACCATGTTGGCGGTCATTGTGCTGGCCTACAAATTGTAAGACTGTGGACAAATACCGGCTGGATGGTGTTGGCATCTGATGCTGCTCATTACTATGAAAACTTTGAACGCAAACAACCTTTTCCAATCGTCTACCATACTGGGCAAATGCTTGATGGACACGTGTTACTCCAGAATCTGGCAACTTCCCTTGACTTGATAATCCCTGGTCATGATCCAGAAGTCATGGATCGTTTTCCCGCATTAGATACTGAAAACCCAAACACAATAATATGCCTAACCTGACCCCAGATAAAACCTGGAAACTATAAACAAAATCAGCCTGGATATAGCCATGATAAATAAAAACACTGCTTCCAATGACATGATGAAGCGCGCCATTATAGCCAGCTTTATTGGCACCACAGTCGAATGGTATGACTTCTTTCTTTACGGAACCGCGTCAGCACTTATTTTCAATCACCTTTTCTTTCCGAATTTCTCAGACATTGCGGGAACTATGGCATCTTTCGGAGCTTTCGCCGCCGGCTTTATTGCTCGTCCAATCGGTGGTGTCGTATTTGGCCATTTTGGTGATAGGGTCGGACGTAAGTCGATGCTAATATACAGCCTTGTAGGGATGGGCCTAGCTACTGTAGCCATCGGCTTACTACCTACCTACGAGCAGGTTGGGTTATTGGCTCCTATGCTATTGATCCTGTGCCGTCTGGTTCAAGGCTTCGCGGTAGGCGGAGAATGGGGCGGTGCTGTATTAATGTCAGTTGAACATGCCCCTAAAAGACGTCGATGTTTAGCCGGAAGCTGGACGCAGGCAGGTTCGCCCGCTGGCCTGGTTCTTGCCACGGTCGCATTTGGACTATTCTCATTATTGCCGAATAAGGAGTTTATGGCTTGGGGATGGCGTATACCCTTTATTCTGAGCTCCTTCTTGATCGTCGTAGGACTTTTCCTGCGACTAAAGGTCATTGAGTCCCCAGAGTTCAATGAAGTTAAAAAGTCAAAAAGAAGGTCAAAGCTTCCAATTCTAGATGCCATAAAGAAGCACCCTCTTAACATCATGTTGGCGGCCGGTGCCTGCCTGGCGCCTTTCGTTAACTTCTATTTTTTTGCGGTATTTATTTTAACGTATGCCACTAACATACTAGGGATGGAACGTGGCTCTGTTCTTCTTATGGTCGCCATTGCTTCAATCATTGAAGTTGCAACAATTCCCTTAGCTGCCTTATTGGCAGATCATATCGGTATCCGGAAAGTCTTCTTGACTGGCACGGTACTTTTCGCGCTTTACACCTATCCGTTCTTTTTTATCAGCAGCGAACTGGACATCTCTGCCACTACACTGGGGATACTCACCTTCATCGGCCTGAGCCTGATTCACCCCTTGATGTATGGTCCAATGGCGACTCTATTTGCAGAAATGTTCACACCCGCTGTGCGCTATAGTGGAGCTTCGTTGGGATACCAAATTGGTGCTATTTTAGGTGGCGGCTTCGCGCCGCTGATCCTGACGTCACTGCTCTCATCTGGCCTAAGTCCAAAAGTGTCGTTATCACCATATCTCATCATTGTTAGCATATTGACATTTATTGCCGTTTATTTTGCCACGCGAAACAAACGCATGCTTTCTTCCACCCCTGCATATTCTACAGCGAGGTAGCCATGAATATATTTAGCAATAATCACAAAGCTCTATGGTTAGAAGCTTGCCAGCATGACCGTGAGTTGAAATCTATGACATGGAGTTCAAACATTAATTTTACGGTGGATAAAATTAATACCACAGGGAGTCGTGATAGCTTCTCCATTCACTTCAATGAACATGGGCCTCAAAAATCAACGAATAATGCGGCCTTCGGAATTGTTGCGTCTCATGATGACTGGCAATCATTCATGCAAGAAATCCCACCGCCTAGCTATCAGCATTTCTTCGGCATGCTGATGCGCACGGAGTCGGCGAATATTGAAGGGGAAGAGCAGTTAATGATGCAAAACGCGCATATTGTCCGGCGTGTTCTGGATATTGGACGTGAAGTCATCAATAATAGCTCACCCCGACCGCAGACGTTAACGTCTGCGGGCCCTCTACCGCATGGTTCCTATATCGCTATAGAAACAGATAGTGGACCCATAAACATCTTTTACGAGGTGGCCGGCCAGGGCAAAGATGTCCTGCTATTGCACACGGCTGGTGCAGATAGTCGTCAGTATCATGATTTGATGCGTATGTCGCAACTGACCAATCATTACCGACTTATTGCTTTTGATCTTCCCGGCCATGGCCGCTCGGATCCTTGGCCCGGTATAATGCCTGGAGAGTGGCAACTTTCGACGGAGCGTTATATCCAAATCATTCTTGCAGTTCAGGAAGCGCTGTCACTACAGCGCCCGGTATTAAGTGGCTCTTCCATGGGGGGAGCCATCTGTCTGCAGATCGCTTATCAGGCAGCCGACCGCTTTCACGGCGTCATCGCATGTGAGGCCAGTGATTATATACCGGGACGCAAAATCGCCTGGGCCAAGCACTCGCAGGTCAACCAGTCATTGTTCGTGCCAGAGTGGATCTATGGTTTGATATCCCCTTATAGTCCCGATATTTACCGTCGCCGAATCTGGTGGGGGTATTCTCAAGGCGGATACGCCACTTTTGCGGGAGATATCGACTTTTATAGCGGCGAGTGGGACGGCCGTCAGCGCATGAGCAAGATCGATACTCAGCGATGCTCGGTGGTCATGATGACAGGCGAGTACGATTACTCATGTACCCCCGCCATGTCAGAAGCTACAGCCAATAAGATTCCGGGGGCGCTTTACTGGACGATGCCGAAGCTTGGGCACTTTCCTATGGCAGAGAATCCACCTTATTTTGCAGAACATTTTCTCAAGGCGTTGCAGGAAATGGATGCATGATCATGTCAGCAACATGTTGACATACGAGATAGAGAGAACAGGCTATGATGATAAAGTCCTTATCTTTCAAGTTCTAATCAGTGAGCGCTTACATCTTGTCAGCTACCAGCAGCGGCGGCCCTTCGCGCTTGACCGTCTTGGTGACGATATAGGTGAAATAGCGCTCGATGCCCAGATCGGAGACGAGCCACGCATCGACCAGGCGCTGATAGGCGTCGATGCTGTCGGCGGCGATCTTGACCAGGTAGTCGACGCCGCCGCCGACCGCGACGCATTCCGCCACGGCGTCGGTCTCCGCCACCATGCGCTCGAAGCGGGCGAAGCTCTCGGCGTTATGCTGCTTGAGCTCGATCTGCACCCACACCGGCGTACGCTTGACGATGGCGTCGGGATTGATGCGAGCGCTGTAACCCTCGATGATCCCGGCTTTCTCCAGCCGCTTGACCCGCTCCCAGCACGGGCTGACAGAGAGGCTGATCGCCTCCGCCAGCCGCGACTTGGTGATGCGACCGTCGCGACTGAGGATCTCGAGGATTTTGAGGTCGTAACGATCCAGTTTCATTCGGCCAGCTTCGGGGCCGATAAAGAACCCGCACGCTCCAGTGATTCGACCACTTCCGCCACCACGGCAATGGTATCGCCCATGCCGACCTTGGCCGGGAATCGCCGGGCGATGAGAATGCCGTCGCGCTGGGCGCGGTATTCGACCGGCGCGGCGCCGGTGCGCGTCATGTCATAGACCCGGGCGATCACTTCGCCCTTCTCGACACGATCGCCCAGCGACAGCGTCAATTCCAGCAGGCCGGAGTGCTCGCTCTGGACGTAGCAACTGGCGTCCGGCATATCGACGTAGATCATCGGCTCCGTCGGCTTCTCGATCTCGCCGGCGATCAAACCGTAATGAGTCAAAAAGTTGCGCACCCCGCGCTCGGTCACGGCCAGGCTCGCCGGCGTCGAGGTGCCGCCGCCGCCCAGCTCGGTGGTGACGAAGGTCTTGCCCTGGGACTCCACCGCGGTGTCATAGAGTTTGGTGGCGTCGAGTTCGAACATCATCATCGCGTAGGGCGCGCCGAAGGCGACCGCGCCGGCCAGGCTCGCGTTCTCCTGGGTGAGATCGTCGAGCCGGTGCGCGGCGGCAAACGGCACGATATCCAGCGTGCGACCGCCGGAGTGCAGGTCCAGCGCCACGTCGCACATCGGCACCAGAACCCGATTGAAGTAGTCGGCGATCTGCGAAGTGACGCCGCCGTTGGGATCGCCGGGAAAGCTGCGATTGAGGTTGCCGCCATCCAGCGGCGAGGTACGCTTGCCCGCCTCAGCCGCCGGCGTGTTCATCATCGGCACGATGATCACGCGACCGCGCACGTCCTTCGCCTCGAGCGTGCTGGCGAGTTTCAGCAGCGAGGTGATGCCCTCGTACTCGTCGCCGTGGTTGCCGCCGGTCAGCAGCGCCGTCGGGCCTTCGCCGTTGGCGACTACGGTGATCGGGATCATTACCGCGCCCCAGGCCGACTCGTCGACCGAGATCGGCAGCTTGAGAAAACCGTGCTGAACGCCCTGGGCATCGAAGTCGACGGTGGCGCTGATCGGGCTGGGACGCAGGGTTGCGGACATGCGAACTCTCCTCAATGAAGCGGATGACGCGCCCTGGCGGATCGCTGCAGGTGCGTCATTGAAAGGTAGCAAAATAGCCGGGCGGGCCGGATTCGTGGCGGGCTCCAGACCCGCTGTTTGGCCTTGTTCCACGATCGACTTTCACGAACGCCCGGCACGTTCTTGTTTGACTAACAGCTGACGCGGCTTACTTGACGAACAGCTGGCGCGGAAAATTGCACAGCGGCTCGGCACCGTTTTCGGTGATCAGGATACTTTCGGTGATCTCGAGCCCCCAGTCGTCCATCCACATGCCGGGCATGAAGTGGAAGGTCATGCCGGGCTCGAGGATCGTCTCGTCGGAGGGGCGCAGGCTCATGGTGCGCTCGCCCCAGTCCGGCGGATAACTGATCCCGATCGGGTAGCCGCAGCGCGCGCCGCCCCGGTCGAAGCCGTACTTGTCCATCGCCGCGCCCAGCGCCAGCGCGATATCGGCGCAGCGGTTGCCAGGCTTGGCCACCGCCAGGCCGTTGTCGATCCCCTCGAGCAGGGCCGATTCGCCGCGTATGAAGTCCTGCGGCGGCTTGCCGAGGAAGACGGTCCGCGACAGCGGCGCGTGGTAGCGTTTGTAGCAGCCGGCGATCTCGAAGAACGTCCCTTCGCCCTTGCGGAACGGGGTATCGTCCCAGGTCAGGTGCGGCGCGGCGGCATCGCTGCCGGTCGGCAGCAACGGCACGATCGCCGGATAATCGCCGCCGTGGACCGTGCCGTGCTCGTCGGTCCAGCCCTCGGTGCCGACCCGGTAGATCTCGGAGACCAGCTTGCTCTTGGCAAGGCCGGGCTCGATCATCTCGAGGATGCGCGTATGCATGCACTCGACGATTCGCGCCGCCGTGCGCATGTAGGCGATCTCCTGCGGCGACTTGATCGCACGACACCAGTTGACCAGCGCCGTGGCGTCGACCAGTTGGGCATGCGGCAACTCCTTGAGCAGGCTTACGTAGGCCTTGCCCGAGAAGTAGTAATTGTCCATCTCCAGCCCGACATTGCCGGTATGCCAGCCATATTCCGGCAGCACCGACTGGGCCAGATATTCCATCGGATGCATGTCCGGGTTCTGGACGTAGTAATCCGGGTAGTAGCGCACGCGTTCGGCGTCCATCCAGCAGGTGCGCCAGGCGCCGTTGGCATCCTGACGTCGCCCGTACCAGACCGGCTCGCCTTCCAGACCCACCAGCACACACTGATGCACATAGAACGACCAACCGTCGTAACCCGTCAGCCATCCCATGTTGGAGGGATCGCTGACGACGAGAACATCGATTCCGCGGCTCGCCATGGAAACGCGCACTTTGTGCAAACGACTGGCGTACTCTTCACGCGAGAAAGGTAAAGAAACCTGAAACATGGAGCCACTCGACTAACGGGACCAAATTGTAGGGACATCGGCGGTCGAGGGGATCGTGCCGGGTGTCCTGCCGCTTGCCGACCGGGTGTGAAATTGTCATGATTTAACTATCAACATTCATGACAATTATCGGTCAATGCATCGAGGACGATAGTAGCATCGTCGCTCAGCGTGCCGTCAAAGGCTTTATTGCATCATGACAATCGATCTGACGCCCTTCCTCGGCGGCCACGGCCCCAAATATCTTTCCATCGCCCGCGCCCTCGCCGAAGCGGTCCGCCACGGCGTGCTGTCTCCCGGTATGCGCCTGCCCACGCACCGCGAACTCGCCGAGACGCTGGGCGTCAGCGTGCAGACGGTTTCCCGCGCCTACGAACAGGCCGAGAAGAGCGGCCTCGTCCAGGCCCGGGTCGGCAGCGGCACCTGGATTCGCGATGCCGAAGGCGATTCCGAGAACGAATACCTGCGCGCCCCGGCGGCGGTCACCGATGCGGCGCCCATCGATCTGTCGATCGCGCATCCGGTCTGCCCGCCTTCCCACCATCGGCGCTTTCGCGATGCGCTGGCGGAGCTCGCCGAGACCGCCCACGCCGACGTGATCGGCGCCTGCCGCCCGATCGCCGGCCTGCAGCATCAGCGCGAGCGCGCCAACGCCTGGCTCAAGGAGCGCCTCGGCGTGCCCGGCGAGGCCGACGACCGGCTGCTCTGCAACGGCGCCGCCCACGGCCTGATGCTGGCGATCGCCACGGTCGTCCAGCACGGCGATGTCGTGCTGACGGAGACGCTGACCGACCACGGCCTGATCGCGCTCGCGCGCACGCTGGGCTTCCAGCTTCACGGCGTGGCGATCGACGAGCAGGGCGTCATCCCCGAAGCGCTGGAGGCAGCCATCGTGAAATTCCGACCGCGTGCCGTCTGCCTGACGCCGACCCAACTCAATCCCACCGGCGCGACCATGGAGAACGCCCGTCGCGACGCCGTGGCCGAGATCCTGTTGCGTCACGACATCTGGCTGATCGAGGACGACGTTCACGCGCTGCTGGAACCGCCGGGCCTCAAGTCCCTGACCTCCCGCCTGCCCCAGCAGAGTTTCCATGTCACCAGCCTGACCAAGTCGACCGTGCCCGGGCTGCGCGCCGGCTATCTCACCGTGCCGCGCGGCCAGATGCATCACACCCTGCCGCGCCTGCGTGCCACCAGCTGGATGGCGACTCCGCTGATCTTCGAACTGGCGGATTACTGGCTGGCCAGCGGCATGGTCGACACGCTCGCCCACGAACAGCGCCAGTTGCTGGCGGAACGACAGGCGCTGGCCGCGCGCAAGCTGGCGGGTCATGCCATCGAATCGCGCCCCAGCAGCCTGCATGTGTGGCTGAGGCTGCCGGAGCCATGGCGCGCCGAGGAACTGCAGCAGCAGGCCCGCCAGGAAGGCGTCGCCATCACCACCGCCCAGCCGTTTCTGGTCGAGCAGTCCGCCATGCCGCGTCGCGTGCGCATCAGCCTGGGGGCGGAGCCGGATCTGGCCCGGCTTTCCAGCGGGTTGGACGTACTGAGCCAGTTGCTGGGCGAAGCGCCGCCGCCGATGCTGGAGATCGCGTACTGAGCTGCGAGCGGCGATTTCTTTCGCCGCCCATAACCTGCGATGATGACCGACTCCAACAAGACAATGGCGACGGAGCCCAGATGCGAGTCCTGATCTACCACAACGACGCCGAGCAATGGCGCGACATCCTGCTCGAACGCCTGCCGAATGCCGAGTTCCACGTCGCGGCGGACAGCGGCAACCCACAGGTGGATTACCTGGTCGCCTGGAAGCCGCCGGCCTCGGTGTTCGATGAACAGACGGCGCTCAAGGGCATCGTCAACCTGGGCGCCGGGGTGGACGCCTTGCTGCAGAACCCGTCGCTGCCCCGCGAGATCCCCATCGTCAAGCTGCGCGACGCCGGCATGGGCGAACTGATCGGCGACTATACTCGCTATGGCGTGCTGCATTTCCAGCGCGATTTCGATCGCTACCGGCGTCAGCAGGCGACGAGCGAATGGCGGGAGGTTCCGGTCGTCGACAAGCCCGACTGGCCTATCGGCGTACTGGGCCTCGGCGCGATCGGCACCCGTGTCGCGCAGATGCTCGCCGCCGACGGCTACCCCGTCCACGGCTGGAGCCGCTCGCCCAAGCGGATCTACGGTATCAGCTGCCATCACGGCGACGACGGGCTCGACACCCTGCTGCGCCAGGTCAAGACGCTGGTCACCCTGCTGCCGGACACGCCGGCCACGCGCCATATCGTCAACCGCGACAACCTCGCCAAGCTCCCCGCCGGCGCCAGCCTGATCAACCCGGGGCGCGGCACGCTGATCGACGAACCCGCCCTGCTCGAAGCACTGGGCTGCAAAGAGGGCTACGATGAATTCGAAGGTCATCTACGGGGCGCACTGCTGGACGCCTTTCCCAGTGAACCGCTGGCGGCGGACAGCCCGCTATGGCGTCATCCCCGCATCCTGATCACCCCGCACATGGCCGGGCCGACGCCGATCGGCGCCGCCGCCGACCAGGTCACCGATGCGCTGGACGCAATGTCGAAGGGCAAGGCGGTCGAAACCATCGATCCCGAAGCGGGGTATTGAGCTTGGCGAGTGGCGGAACCTGATCGGGCAAACGGCGTCTGAAGGGACTCTACTTTCCCTCATTGGAGCTTCGATGCCGACGAGCATATTCAAACCTCGCGTCGCCGCCCTTCTGGTTGCCATGCTTGTCTGGAGCGGCTCGATACTCGCCGCGCCTACCCCGTTCACGGCGCACTACCGGTTGGATATCAGCGGCTGGCCGGATGCGTCGATCACCCATACGCTGTCGCGCCAGGACGATGTTTCCTCCTCGGGCGAGGTATGGGAGAGCGACATGCGCGCCAGCATCAAGGTCGCCAGCGGCGAGGAACGCGGCCAGTTCCAACTGGATGGCGACCGAGTGCAGGCGCTGGACTACACCAGCGCCTATTCGCTGGTTGGCATCGGTGACGACTACCATCTGGACAAGAACCAGTTGCAGGCCTTGCCGGATCGCCAGACTGCCCTGTTCGAGCTGTCTCGCAAGGCGCCCGACGCCCGCTGTGCCAATCCGCAGGTGTCGCCCTGCGAGCTCGACTACCAGAACCACAAGGGCAAGACGGAGCGGCTTTTCTATCGCGTGACCGATCGCAGCGATATCGAGACGCCGGCCGGCACGTTTCCGGGCGTTACCGTGGACACCTGGGACCCGGAGAAGCGCGACCGCCATCTCTACTTCACCTTCCACCGCGAGATCCCGGGCCTGCTGCTGAAGATGCGCTACGTCAAGAAGGATGAAGCGCGCAGCCACCTGACGTTGACCGATCTGACACTGGATCGGCCGAGCGACGCCGCAAGAAGCACTGCCGAGCGATAACCGTTCAGCTCTTCTTCCCTCTTCATCCCACATCCTCTAGAGTCTTTAGCCAATCACGGACGCCGATTCATCGGCGTCCGTTTTTTCGTGGCGCGTCATTGCCGATGCGCTGCAGGTTCGCTCGGGGGAAATCATGCTGCTGGGGCTGTTATGGATATTGCTGCCGTTGATCGTGGGCTATCTCATTCCCGTGCGGCAGACGGGAATTCGTCAGGCCATCGATCGCGGCGTCAGTGCCTCGGTCTACGTGATCCTGCTGCTGATGGGCATCAGCCTCGGCGGGCTCGAGGATCTGCTCGGCCAGCTGTCGCGCATCGGGACGACCGCGCTGACGCTGTTTCTGGTGATCTCGCCGATCAACCTGCTGGCGCTGGCCTGGCTCTCCCGCCGAAGACTGGCCCGTCGAAAATCGCCGGCGGACGGCGAAGGCAGCCCGGCCCCCGCCGGCAAGCTGCAAGCGATGCTGGGCTCGTTGCAGCTGGCGGGCGTGGTGCTTCTCGGCGTCTGTCTCGGCGCGGGTGCCCAGCTTCTGGACTGGCACCTGGCCTCGCTGGCGGAAACGCTGGCGACCTGGGCGCTCTACGCCCTGCTCTTCCTGATCGGCTGCCAGCTGCGCAATTCCGGGCTGGGGCTGCGCCAGATCCTGCTCAACCGGCTGGGGCTGGCCATTGCGGTGACGGTGTTCCTGAGCTCGATGCTGGCGGGGCTGATCGCGGCACCGCTGCTGCAATTGCCGTGGAATCAGGGCATGGCGATGGCGGCCGGATTCGGCTGGTATTCGCTGTCGGGGATCCTGATCGGCGACCAGCTCGGGCCGGTGCTCGGCGGCGCGGCCTTCTTCAATGATCTGGCCCGCGAGCTGCTTGCCTTCCTGCTGGTGCCGCTGTTCATTCGGCGCGCCGTGCCGCTGGCGATCGGCTACGCCGGCGCCACTTCCATGGACGTCAGCCTGCCGGTGATTCAACAGTACGGCGGCATTACCTGCGTGCCGCTGGCGATCGTCAGCGGCTTTCTGCTGTCGCTGCTGTCGCCACCGCTGATCCTGTTGCTGCTGTCGTTCTGATTCGCGCTGGCGCCGTTCTCTACGACCATGGGCTTAGGGTGCTCGCCAGCTCCGGCATGGTAATCTTCCCCGAAAGTTACCGGTAACACCGGACAGAATAATCGATTTGCGGGGATCGCCATGCCACGTCGTTCTTCAGGACGCGTGACGCTTCAACACATTGCCGAACGTGTCGGTGTCACCAAGATCACGGTATCGCGCGCCCTACGCGAGCCGCATCTCGTCTCCGCGGCGCTGCGACTGCGCATCGAATCCACCATCGACGAACTCGGCTATATCCCCAATCATTCCGCCGGCGCGCTGGCCAGCGGGCGGTCGCACAGTGTCGCGCTGTTGATCCCCTCGCTCTCCAACGCCGTGTTCTCGGAAATCCAGCGCGGGATCGAGGAAGGATTGGGCCAGGCCGGCTATCAGGTATTGATCGGCCATACCGGCTACTCGATCCTCGAGGAAGAGCGGCTGATCGACACCTACTTGAGCTACGGCGTCGAGGCGCTGATTCTTCCCGGCACCCGCCATACCGACCACGCCTGCCGCCTGCTGACCCGCGCTCGCGTGCCGGTGGTCGAGACGCTGGAGCTGACCGAGACGCCGCTGGATATCAATGTCGGGCTCGATCAGCACGAAGCTGGCAAGGCGATGACGCAGGCCTTCCTCGACCGGGGCCACCGGAAGATCGGCTTCCTGGGGGCGCGCATGGATTACCGGGCGCAATTGCGCATGGCAGGGTGGGAGGCGGCTATGCGCCAGGCGGGACTATCGGCCGAGCGCTGCCTGACGACGCCGCATCCGTCTTCCTATCGGCTGGGCGGAGAGATGCTGGCTTCCATGCTGGAGCGCTGGCCGGATCTGGAGGGCATCTTCTGCGGCAACGACGACCTGGCCGCGGGGGCGCTGTTCGAATGCCAGCGACGCCGCCTGAACGTACCGGATCAGCTGGCCCTGGCCGGCTTCAACGGGCTGGACATCACCGAGGCGACCGCGCCGCCGCTGGCGACGGTCGTCACGCCCCGGCGCGGCATCGGGGATACCATCGCCAGGCGCCTGCTGGCACGCCTTCAGGGCGCGCCGCTGCAACCCTCCAGCGAGAACCTGGGGTTCCGGATTCGGCGTGGCGGCAGTCTGTGACCGACATCACGCCTCCAGACTTCAGCTCTCGGCGGCGAGAAAGCGCTTCTCGAGCCTCAACACCGCTTCGTTGACTACCTGATCGAGAGTGCCGGCGATATCGACGGTGACGGCTTCGTCATCGCCCGGGGCCTCGAGCGTCGCCAGCTGGCTGTCGAGCATCGCTTCGCCCTTGAAGAAGTGATCCTGACGCGACTGAATGCGCTGCAGCAGCAGCTCGCGGCTGCCGGCGAGGTGGACGAACGTCAACGCCTCGTCGCCCTTGCGCAGGGTATCGCGGTAGCGCTTCTTGAGCGCCGAGCAGCCGATGACCAGCGTTTCGCCCTGCGCCCTGGCTTCGGCCAGAAATTCTGCCAATCGCTGCAACCAGCCTGCACGATCACTGTCATCGAGGGGTTCACCGCGAGACATCTTGGCGACGCTTTCCGGCGAGTGATAATCGTCCCCGTCCAGGAACCGCCCGCCCAGTGCGGTCGCCAGCCGCTGCCCGACTTCGGTCTTGCCGCAGCTCGATACGCCCATCACGACGATGCGCTGACTCATCTTTGCGTCCATGACGTTGCCTTCCGATTGATGCATGTATGATTCGTGCCGTTTCGTTTTGCTGACTCGCCTACCGGCCTAAACCGATTCGGCTGCGGTTGTCTCTACACCTTTAGGCGCATTGTTGAGATCCAGCTGTTACCGGTAACATCCATTTTCGCCAACTCCACCGCGAAGCACAACGCCACCAAGGGCGTATATCCCGCCTTGGCGCCGTGTGCTCTGACCAAGGAATTCGTTTGACATGGATAGCCCAACATCCCTGATCCTTGCCGCGCTGGGCAGCATCATCGTGCTGCTCTATCTGGTCATGAAGCTGCGCCTGCATGCCTTCGTCGCCCTGCTCGTCGTCAGTGGCCTGGTCGGGCTGGCCACCGGCATGAATGTCGAGGAACTGCTGGATACCGTCGAGAAAGGCATGGGCGGCACGCTGGGGTTCGTCGCGACCGTCGTCGGCCTGGGTGCCATGTTCGGCAAGATGCTGGAGGTTTCCGGCGGCGTCGATCGGCTGGCCAATACGCTGCTCGACAAGTTCGGCGAGAACCGTTCGCAGTGGGCGATGGGCGTCACCGGCTTTCTGGTGGCGATTCCCGTGTTTCTGGATGTCGCCTTCATCATCCTGGTGCCGCTGATCTACGCCCTGACGCGCCGCACCGGCCGCTCGCTGCTCTACTACGGCATTCCGCTGCTGGCGGGTCTCGCCGTGACCCACTCGTTCATTCCCCCGACGCCGGGCCCCATCGCCGTCGCCAAGCTGATCGGTGCCGATCTCGGCTACGTGATCCTGTTCGGCGCCATCGCCGGCCTGCCGGCCATGATCATCGCCGGGCCGCTGTTCGGCCGCTGGATCGGCAAGCGCATCGATGCGCAGATCCCCGACTACATGGAGCTGCCGAAGAACGATGTCGATACCACCGGTCTGCCCAGCTTCAAGCTGATCCTGTCGATCATCCTGCTGCCGCTGGCGCTGATCGTGCTCAACACCGTTTCCGGCGTGATCCTGGCGGAAGATAGCCCGGTCCTGGCCGCCCTGACCTTCCTCGGCCACCCGTTCGTGGCGCTGACGCTGGCCACGCTGCTTGCCTTCACGCTGCTGGGCACCCGCCGCGGCATGAAGCGGGAGCAGGTCATGGAAGTCGCCACCAAGGCGCTGGAGCCGGCCGGCATCATCATTCTGGTCACCGGTGCCGGCGGCGTCTTCAAGCAGGTACTGATCGATTCCGGCGTGGGCGAAGTGATGGGCAACATCATGGCCGAAAGCGCCCTGCCCCCGATCCTGCTGGCGTTCCTGATCTCCACGGCGGTGCGCGTGATCCAGGGTTCGGCCACGGTCGCGATGATCACCGCTGCAGGCCTGATGGCGCCGGTCATCACCACGCTCAACCTCGATGGCCCGATACTCGGCCTGCTGGTGATCTCGATCGCCTCCGGCGCCACGGTGCTGAGCCACGTCAACGATTCCGGATTCTGGCTGGTCAACCGCTACTTCGGCCTCACCGAAGCGCAGACCCTGAGAAGCTGGACGGTGATGGAGACCATCATCGGGCTGGTCGGGCTGGTCATGTCGCTGATCATCGGGCTGTTCATCTGACCCGACCCGCCATGCAATACAAGACGCCCGCTGTGGAGGACTTTCCGCAGCGGGCGTTTTTCATGGCTCGGACGTTTTCATGGACCGAACCGACCTTGGGCCAATGATCTTATGACGTTCCCAGCGCTTCCCGCACCGTTTCCTTCCGCCGTCTGGATAGCTCTTCGCCCAGCGCCGGCCCGCGAAAGCCTTCGTCGAGCAGCGCCTTCGGCACGATCTGCGAGGCGAGTCGCCAGGCCAGCGCCAGATCGTCCGCCAAGCTGCCGTCGTCGTGGGCGACCAAGGCCAGCAAGGGTGCGACCCGTTCGGGGCGGCGCCAGGCGTCGATGGCGTCGAGCCAGGCCATGATCGTTTCGACACCGGGCCGCTGCCCGCCGATCTGCTGGCGCAACCGGTAGGATAGCGCCGCCAGCCGCATGGCATCACGGAACGCATTGGGTGCCTTGACGGCGTCGTTGAGTCGGGACTGCTCGTCGTCCAGCAGGTGCTCGCCGAGCCGCGCCCAGCGCCAGAGCGTCAGCGGGTAGGCAGCCGATTCGTCGGGGACGTGCTCGAGTCGCGCCAGCACGTGTTCCAACGCTGGCGTCGACAGGGGCGGCATCAGCTCCGCCAGGGCGCCGCAGGATTCCAGCGTCTGGAAATAGGCCGCAGGATCGGCTTCCCCCAGCGCCTTGTGCGTCTCGGTCCAGACGCGTTCGGCAACCAGATACGACATCTCGCCGCTGTCGGTGAGCTGGCGCATCAGGGTCATCGTTTCCGCGGCGATGGTGAAGCCCAGCTTGCGGTAGCGGGCCAGAAACCGGGCCGCTCGCAGCACTCGCAGCGGGTCCTCGACGAAGGCGGCCGATACATGCCGGAGCTGTCTGGCCTCGAGATCCGCAGCACCGCCGTAGGGGTCGACCAGTTCACCGGCGGGCGTCTCGGCCATCGCGTTGATGGTGAAATCGCGCCGCGCCAGATCGGCCTCCAGCGTCACGTCGGGGCTGGCGTGGACCTCGAATCCGGTATAGCCACGCCCCTGCTTGCGCTCGGTTCGGGCCAGCGCGTACTCCTCGTGGGTGTCGGGATGCAGAAAGACCGGGAAGTCCCGGCCGACCGGCTTGAACCCGCGCTGGCGCATCGCTTCCGGCGTCGCGCCGACCACGACCCAGTCCCGGTCGCCGATCGGCCAGCCCAGGCGGGCATCGCGGACGGCGCCGCCCACGAGATAGACCTCCAGCCCGTCGAGCCTGGGATCGGTTTGAGGGTCGAGACGGGAATCGGGTTGCGAGTTCATCGTCCGGCTCCGGGTTGGGTTCGATAAGACAGTCTAGCGCTCGACGCTTTCGGGTCGACGATGCGCCCAGTCCACGAAGCCGCCATCCAGGCTGTAGACCTCGTCGAAGCCCTGGCCCGCCAGCCAGCTCGCGGCCTGCTGGCTGGAGTGGCCGTGATAGCAGACCACCACCAGCGGCGTTTCGCTGGGCGTGTTGTCCACCAGTTCCGCCACCGTGGTGTTGTCGAGGTGGCGGCTGCCGGGAATGTGCCCCTGCGAGAAGCTCAGCGGATCGCGGATGTCGACCAGTTGCAATGAGCGCCCCTCGCTCAGCCACTGCGCCAGCGTCGCCGGGTCGAGATGTTGGAAAGACGGGGTTGTCATGGATCGCTCCTTGGGAAACACTGCCTAAATAGCTGCGCAGGCGAATCGCTGCGTTGCGCGGTGCTGGAGCGCCAGCCCGGTCGGAATCCTCACCTATACCCCATAGGCTCCGGCTCCTGCGCTCCGTGCGTCTTGCGCTTCATCCTGCTCGCCGATTTATTCAGCGTTTCCCTAACATTCAGTGTCGGGATTGGTCTTTAGGGCTGACGCGACGGTTCACTAATGCGCTCGCCACTGTCGAGATCGAGTGCGGTCAATGATCCGCCCCATACGCAACCGGTGTCCAACGCTTGCGCGTTGATTCGCGCTCCCGGCGTCTGCCCTTCCAGCGCCGCCCAGTGGCCGAACAGCAGCGTGAGCCTGCCACCGCCGGCAAGTTCATCGTGACGCGGATAAGTGAACCAGGGCGCGAACCCAGCCGGGGCGCTGTCCAGCCCCTCCTTGGCAGCGAAGTCCAGCGTGCCGTCGTCGGCGATGAAGCGCATGCGGGTAAAGACGTTGACGATGGCTCGAATCCGATCCTCGCCGGTCAGCTCGGGCGTGAACCGGGCAGGACGATTGCCGTACATCACGCTCAGGAACGCATCCACGTCGTCGCCGCGCAGGACCGCTTCCGCTTCGGCGGCGAATTCGGTGGCTTCGGCAAGCGACCACTGCGGCAGCAGGCCGGCGTGGGTCATCACATAGCCATTTTTGATAGGGCTACGCTCGTGATCGGCGACCAGCAGCGGCTGGCCGCGCAGCCATTCGAGCATCTCCGAGCGGTCCGGGGCTTCGAGAATGTCCGTCAGGGTATCGTTGCGCTTGAGCTTACCGTGACCACGCCCCACCGCCAGCAGGTGAAGGTCGTGATTGCCCAGTACCACGCTGGCGGCGCCATCCAGGGCAACGCTCCTGCGCAGGCAGCCGAGCGAGTCCGGGCCGCGGTTGACCAGGTCGCCCGCCAGCCACAGATGATCCCGTGAGGGCGAAAAGTCGAGACGTTCGAGCAGGGTCTCGAATTCGGCGTAACAGCCCTGCAGATCGCCAATTGCGTAGGTCGCCATGCGCTTCCTCGTGTTGATGATGCGATCTCGTATTGATGGCGCGATCGGATTGGCGATTCGATGCCGTTCGAGACGCGGCCGCGAGGATCGATTCGCCCGCGTCGATCAGTGGATCTGGTTGGGGCCGGCCAGCCGAAACGGCGCGATGGCGACGTCGAAGGAAGCCTGGGTGGACAGATCGATGCAGGTATAGCTGCCCTGCATGACGCCGACGGGGCATTCGATGACCGCGCGACTGGTATAGCGGAAACTGTGCCCGGCGGTGATCGTCGGCTGCTTGCCGACCACGCCGTTGCCACGCACTTCCTGCACCTTGCCGTGGCCCTGGGTGATCTTCCAGTAGCGCGACAGCAACTGCACGCTGCGGTCGGAATGGTTGTGAACGGTCACCGTGTAGCTGAACACGAAGCGCTTGTCGTTGGGCGACGATTCGTCTTCGCGAAACGCCGGCTCGACGTCGACCGTGATGTCTGGTGTCGCCTCGCTCATGAGGTCTTCTCCGTCACTGGGTGGCTCGTCGCGCTGCCCGTCAGGTGATTGCTGATGGCGACCAGTTCCTCGACGCGCAGCGTCTGTGGGCGTCGGCCGGGGTCGATGCCCAGCGACTCCAGCGCCTCGGCGTCGATCACCCCCTTGAGATTGTTGCGCAGCGTCTTGCGACGCTGGCCGAAGGCCACCCGCACCACGTCGGCGAAATGGGCCTCGTCGTGAGCGGGCGACGGCAGCTCGGCATAGGGCGTCAGTCGCACGATCGCCGAGTCCACCTTGGGCTGGGGCACGAAGGCGCCGGGCGGCACGACGAACAGCGATTCGACCGCGCAGTGATACTGGGTCATCACCGACAACCGCCCCCAGTCCGGCCCGCCGGGTTCGGCGGCGAGACGCTCGACGACCTCCTTCTGCAGCATGAAGTGCATGTCCTGAATGGCGCCGCGCGCGGCCAGCAGGTGGAAGATCAGCGGCGTGGAGATGTTGTAGGGCAGATTGCCCACCACCCGCAACGGTCTGCCATCCTGCTGCGACAGCTCGTGGAAATCGAACTTGAGCGCGTCGCCTTCGTGAATCTTGAAATCGGGGTAGTCGTAGAACTGTACCCGCAGCCCGGGAATCAGGTCGCGATCGAGCTCGATCACTTCCAGCGCGCCGGCCGCTTCGAGGATCGGACCGGTCAACGCGCCCTGGCCGGGGCCGATTTCGATCAGGCGATCGCCGCCACGCGGACCGATGGCACGCACGATGCGGGAGATCACCCCCGCATCGCGGAGAAAGTTCTGACCGAAACGCTTCCGGGCACGCGGCATCGGAGAGCGGTCGGAGGAGCGTGTAGACATGAAAAGCGAATTCCTTCAGTGAACGCGGGCCGTCATCTGGCGGGCCACCTGCAATGCCACCCGGAGGCTACCCGCGTCGGCCAGGCCGGTGCCGGCAAGGTCGAGCGCAGTGCCGTGATCGACGGAGGTCCGTACCATGCCCAGCCCCAGCGTGATATTGGCGGCCTGTCCGAACCCGGCATACTTGAGCACCGGCAGGCCCTGGTCGTGATACATCGCCAGCACCGCATCGGCGTGATCGAGATGGCGCGGCGTGAACAGCGTATCCGCCGGCAACGGCCCGATCAGGTCGAGCCCTTCTTCGCGCAGCCGGTTCAGTGCGGGCGTGATGACCTCGATCTCCTCGCGGCCCAGATGGCCATCCTCGCCGGCGTGGGGGTTTAGCCCGCAGACCAGAATTCGCGGCGACGCGATGCCGAAGCGCTGTACCAGCTCAGCCGCCAGGATCCGGACGACACGTATCAGGCCGGGGCCGGTGATCGCGCTCGAGACCCGGGAGAGCGGCAGATGCGTGGTGGCCAGGGCGACCCGCAGCGGTCTGGCGGTGCGTTCGGTGGCCAGCATCATCACCACCTCCTCGACACCGCAGGCGTCACGCAGATACTCGGTATGTCCGGTGAAGCCGACATGCCCGCCTTCGATGATCGCGCCCTTGTGCAGCGGCGCCGTCACCATCGCATCGGCGATGCCCTGCTGACAGGCCTCGATGGCGACATCCAGCGTCTTCAGCACGTAACCGGCGTTGGCGGGATCGAGCCGTCCTGGCGTCGAGGGCGCTGCCAGCGACACCGGCCAGACCGGCAGCCGGCCATTGATTGGCGCCGGCAATGCATCGCCGGGAGCTAGCACGTCGAGCTCGACCGACCAGCCCAGCCGCCTTGCCCGTTCAGCCAGCAGGTCCGGATCGCCGACGGCGACTACCGTTGCATCCAGCTGCTGCCAGTCCCGCGCCGCCGCCAGGGCGAGCTCGGGACCGATACCGGCCGGTTCGCCGGTGGTCAATGCCAGTACCGGCAATGTCATCAGTTCCGGTCGAGACGGTTGTCGATGTAGGCGCTGGCACGGATTTCCTGCGTCCACGCCTCGAGCTCGTCACTCACTTTGCGCTGGAAGATCGCCTGGCTGGCCTGCTCCCGGCTCATCTGGCCGCTGTCACCGCCACGGGTCTCGATCAGCTTGACCAGGTGGAAGCCGCTGGGGCTGCGGATCGGCTCGCTGACCTCTCCCGGAGAGAGATCGGGAATGACGTCGGAGAAGATGGTGGGAATCTGCGCCGACTGGCGCCAGCCGAGATCGCCACCCTGCAACGCCTGGGCGTCGTCGGACTCGGCCACGGCGAGCTGCTGGAAGTCGGCACCATCCTGCAGCTGCCGATAGAGCTCCTGCGCCTCGGCCTGCGCCTGGGTGACCTGATCCGGTGTCGGCGACTGGGGCACGGCGACCAGGATCTGAGCGAGATGGTAGGCAACGTTGCTGTTTTCGCTGCGCTGGCTCAGGAAACGATCGACCTCCCGATCCGACACCGTGACCCTGCTGGCGACCCGGCTCTGCTGTACCTGGCGGATCAGCAGCTCGCGCCGAACCTGCTCGCGCACTTCGGCCAGGCTCTGGCCCTGCTGTTCCAGCGTGGTGGCAAACTCGTCCAGGCTCATGCCGTTGTTTTCGGCAATGCCGCGCATGGTGCTGTTGAGCTGGGTTTCATCGATGCTCAGGTTGGCATCTTCGGCCATCTGCAGCTCGATCTGCTCGACGATCATGCGATCCAGCACCTGGCGCTCCAGCGCCTGTCCCGGCGGCATCGGGATATTGTTGGCCTGCAGCTGGTCGCGCGCCTGGACGACACGCCTTTCGAGCTGGCTGTGCATGATGGCATCGTCGTTGACCACGGCAACGATACGATCCAGCGGCACCACCTCCGCCATCGCGGACAACGGCGACAGCAGCATTACCAGCGCCAGGGGGATCCATACTCTAGGACGCATGCCTACCTCTCTTGCTTTGATGGAGCGGCGAGCCGCTTGGGCTCGCCGTAAACATTGATTGACTGCGATCTCTCGACGATTCGATGCTTCAGAACTGCGTCGCTTCGTAACCCGGCACGGCCTGCGCGAAGTAGCTGTCGGCTTCCTGACCGACGCCGCCCAGCCCCTTGAACACGAAGCGCAGGAACAGGCCGCGGTCGGTGTAGTCGTCTTCGATAGTGTTGGCAGTGTCATTGTCCTCGACCCATTCGCGCCATACCACCTGTACCGCGCTGCAGCAGCTGTTGAACTGGACGCCGGCCAGGGTTTCCAGATCGCGGCTGTTGGTATTGTCGTAGAGGTAGCGGCCGATCAGATCCAGGGACGACGTCGCCTTGTAGGCGAACGACACGTCGAAATCCTCCCGGTCGTAGCCCAGACGATCCTCCGCCTCACCCGAGGGATCGAACCCTTCGAGTTGCCAACGATAGCCAAGGTTCACTACGTGGCCGACAGGACTCAGGTACTGGAGGTAAGCCGAAGTTCGTTCGGTGGTGGAACGATCGGGATCGTAGAACCATTCGTAACGCGAGCGCCACTGGTCGTTGATGCGCCAATCGAGCTGAGTGATGACCGGCGAACGGTCACGGGTGGCGCGGTACCAGTCCTCGTAGTTGGTTTCCTTGTCCGGCAACGTCTCCGGATCGCCCTCGATATCGATGTTGCGATCGGAGAAGTAGGCACTCTGCCCCACGGAGAGCGACAGCCGCTCACGACCGGTATCGTCCTCGAGGAAGCGCGTCGAGGCCCCATAAGAGAGCTTGTTGACGTCTCCCACGCGATCGGCGCCCGTGAACCGGTAAGGCGACCACAGCTGGCTCCAGGAGACCGAACGCTCATCGGTATCGAATTCCGGGAACTCCGACTGGTCGCGCTCGGGCACGTAGGCGTAGTAGAGACGCGGCTCGAAGGTCTGTTTCCAGTCGCTATCGAACAGCGACACGTCGCGCTGGAAGATCAGCCCGGAGTCGACCGAGTACACCGGCACGGTGCGAGACAGGCTCTCGTCGCGGTCGGTATCCCGGTTGCCGTAGTCGAGCTCGTAATTGGTCTGCCAGAGCTGGAAGCGCGGCTCGAGGAAGCCCCAACTGGGCTGGGCACGCCAGCCGATGGCCGGTGTCAGGTTGACGCGCGTACCGTTGGCCGCTTCGCGCAGCAGTATGCGACGCGTGTTGCCGGTTTCCTCGTCTTCCCAGAAGCCGTCGCTGTCGACGCCGTGCAGATCGCGCCAGAAGTAGGTCGCGTTGGAATTCCACTCCTGATAGAAGCCGTTGTCCTGATCCCAGCGCGCATTCGCGGTCAGGCTCGGCAACTGGTAATAGGGCCGGTCATCCTCGTCCAACGGGTAATCCATCCGCTGGTAGCCCTGCGCCCGCGCATCGAGGTTCCAGGTCGTGCCCTGGTAACTCAGCCGCGCCAGGCGTTCGAGATACTCGGTATCCTGCTCGCCGAAGTCGCGTCCGAAGTCATCGAAGTAGCGCCCGTCGCTCGCGGCGCCGTAGCGCATGGCGTAATCCAGCCGCTCGGTGAACTGACCGTAGTGGCTGTAATCGACATACCAGCGATCCTCTCCCTCGAATGCATCGTGGGGGTCGTTGGGATTGTCGCTCTCGCCACCGTTGTCGTTGGGCAGGTAGGAACCTTCGATCGAGCCCTGGTCGCTGCCGAACAGGTAGCGGAATTCGCCGCCCAGCATGAAGCCGTGATCGGAGATGACCCGCGGCGTGATCGTGGCGTCGTAATTGGGTGCCAGGTTGAGATAGTAGGGCTGGCTGTAATCGAGACCGTCGCTGGAGATCCCCATCGTCGGCCACAGAAAACCGCTTTGACGCCGATCGTCGATGGGAAAACGCACCCACGGCCAGTAGAAGACGGGGACGTCTCCCATTTCCAGCCGCGCGTTGGACGCCGTGCCGAAACCCTGCTCGCGATCGATGGTGACGTCGCTGCCTACCAGGCGCCATAGCCGGCTATCCGGTGCGCAGGTGGTGAAGCTGGCTTCGGTCATGCGATAGCGGCCATCGGCGAGACGCTGCATCGACTGCGCGTCGCCTCGAACCCGTTGATCGTGAACCACGTAGTGCGCGTCATCGATACGCGCGGCATCGCTATCGAGCGATACCTGGCCTTCTTCGCCACGTACCAGCATGCCCGGATAGCGAATGGCCAGCGGCCCGTCGGCGAATGCCGTGTCGCGCGCGGCATTGACGCGAACCCGCGGCGATTCCAGCTGGCTCTCGCCGCGCCGCAGCACGACGTTCCCGCCCAGGATGGTTTCACCATCGTTGCCGTACAGAGCCGATCCCGAGTCGGACAGCACCTCTTCGGGGGTCTTGCCTTCGGGCAGCAAATAGCCCGGTTCAATATAGCGGCCACCACACAGGGCGCCGGCCGGCGCTTGATCGCCCCATGGCGCCCAATCCAGTTGATCCGCGGGTAACGGTGCGGGGGGCGCCGCCTGGGCCGTCGATGAAATCAGGCCAGTCAGGGCAGTCCAGACCAGTCGCTTGCCCATGTCCTCTGTGTCCTTGCCGAGTGGAGTCGGTATTATACAGACCTCGACGGGAGTTGCCGCGAAGCCATTCCTTGTTGAACCGTCCGAGTGTCTACCGCGTCCATTACATCGAATTCGACGCCACCTTTCGATTTGGCGATGCGGGCCAAACGCGGCACACTGCTCGCCAGCCGTTCGATGTCTCGCCGTCGCGCTCGAAAACGTATCGCCCTGCACCCGATCGATGCATCGACGACTCGCACGGCGCACCCAGATTAGGGCCCAGCATGCGGTGCCATCTCCGGCCCGTCAACTCGCCACGCGAGCTGGCCGCGGCGACGCATCGACACGCCCTATCATCACGACCGGAAGCCTGCATGACCTTGCGCCTCGACTCCCTTCGTCACTGGATCGCTACCCAGCACCATCTTTCACCCGATGAATGCCGATGGGAAGCGGTCGCCGGCGATGCCAGCCTGCGCGGCTACTGCCGTGTCACCTTTCCCGACGCCACCACCCGGATCGTCATGGATGCGCCGCCGGCATTGGAAGATAGCGGCCCCTTCGTGGCCATCGGCCGGGAATGGCACGCCGCAGGGCTGCCGGTGCCAACGATCCATGCCGTCGACCTCGAACAGGGATTCATCGAGCTCGACGATCTCGGCAATGATAGCCTGCATCACCATTTTGATACCGATGCCGGCGCGCGGGCGGGCACCGCGCAGGCGCTCGACCTGCTCGACGCCATCGAACAGCGCGCACCGTTCTCCTCGTTGCCGCGCTACGAGCCCGCGTTTCTTGAGGAAGAGATGGACCGCTTCCCCGACTGGGGCCTGACGCGCTGGCTCGGGATCGAAACGCCGCCACAGTGGCCGGAGGTCAAGCGCCATCTGCTCGACAGCATCGCCAGACTTCCCAACGTCGCCGTACACCGCGACTTCGACGCCATGAACCTGATGATCCACCAGGACCGGCTGTGGATCATCGATTTCCAGGGCGCGCTGGCCGGGCCGCTCGGCTACGATCTGATTTCGCTGCTGCGGGGGCGCTACCATCGCTGGTCGCGCCAGCAGATGGACGACTGGATCGAAGGCTTCCGCCAGCGCTGTCTCGCCGCGGGGCGCATCGCACCTGACATCGACGCCCGAGCGTTCCGCACGAGCGTCGAGGCGATCGGCGCCCAGCGCCAGCTCAAGATCCTCGGCCAGTTCTGCCGGCTCTGCCTGCGCGACGGCAAGCCGCGCTATCTCGAATGGCTGCCCCACTTCTACGCGCATCTCGACGACGGACTGGAAGCACTGCCCGCCCTCGGCGACTTCCACGCCTGGCTACGTGAAAGCTATCGCCCGGCCATGGAGGCGCGCCTGGCCGAGCACCGCGCGGCCAACGGCGGCGGAGGCGACTCATGAAGGCGATGATTCTCGCCGCCGGCCTCGGCACCCGCATGCGCCCGCTCACCGACCACTGCCCCAAGCCGCTGCTGCCGGTCGCCGGCAAACCGCTGATCGTCCATCATCTCGAACGTCTGGCAGCGGCGGGGATTCACGACATCGTGATCAACGTCAGCTACCGAGCGCAGCAGATCATCGATGCGCTCGGCGACGGCGACCGTTACGGGGTCTCGCTCACCTTCAGCGTCGAAGAGACCCCGCTGGAAACCGCCGGCGGCCTGCGCAAGGCGCTGCCCGCGCTCGGCGGAGCGCCTTTCGCACTGGTCAACGGCGACGTCTGGACGGACTTCCCCCTCGAGCGGCTGGCATTGGCCGAAGGCGACCTGGCCTCGCTGGTGATGGTGGACACCACCGATTTCCACCGTCGCGGCGACTTTCACCTCGATACCGACGGCCGCCTGCATGCCGAAGGCGAACCGCGCCTGATCTACGCCGGCCTGGGCGTCATCCGCCCCCAACTGGTTGCCGATCTGCCGATCGGCATGGTCGCCAAGCTGGCGCCGCTGCTGACCGAGGCCATGCAGGAGGGCCGTGTCGGCGGCTGGCACCATCGCGGCGACTGGGTCGATGTCGGCACCCCGCAACGGCTGGCCGAACTGGAAGCCAGGCTGCGGTCATGACGGCGCGGACATCACCAGCAAGCGCCGGGAATGTTATCCTGCCCTCATCGATCAACACGTGATTCGACAACGAATCCCCAGCAAGGAATTCTACTCATGAAAGCCACAGTCAAATGGACCGACGGCCGCCAGTTCGTCACCGAATCCGGCAGCGGCCATAGTGTCGTGATCGACGGCAACCCGGACCACGGCGGCCGCAACACCGGCCCGCGGCCAATGGAAATGGTGCTGATGGGTCTCGGCGGCTGCACGTCGTTCGACGTCATCCAGATTCTCGAAAAGGCCCGCGCCAACGTCACCGACTGCGTCGCCACCCTGGAAGCCGAGCGCTTCGACGGCACCCCCAGCGTGTTCACAAAGATCCACGTCCACTTCGTCGTCACCGGCAAAGAGCTGAAGGATGCCGTGGTGAAACGCGCCGTCGACCTCTCCGCCGAGAAATACTGCAGCGCCTCGCTGATGCTCGCCAAGGGCGGCGTGGAAATCACCCACTCCTACGAGATCGTCGAGGCGTAAGACGCGAGACGCGAGACGCGAGACGCGAGACGCGAAGAGCAGGCTCCTGCCGCAAACGCAAAATGCCAGCGATGCTTATCGCTGGCATTTTCGTTATATGCCCCATCCCCACCTCCACCTCATTCTCCCCTCCCTATCCTGCCCACCATTTTCTCCTCGATTTTCCCGCTTACCCTCCAGTTACAATATCGCCGGCCGATATTCGAAAGAAGCCATTTGCGCCATAGCGCGACAAGATTTGTCGCCCTTTCTTGCTAGCGTGAGATGACTTTCATTTACGAATCGAAAGGTCTGTGAGTGTCACGAGCTAAAGATACCATCGCCCGTCTGCTGACGTTGTTACGTCACATTCCCCGCGCACCCGGCTATATCGCCACGACTACCTTGCTGGAAAAATTGCGCGACCGCGGGTTTTCAGTCGACATGCGTACCGTGCAGCGTGATCTTAATCGACTCTCGAGCATGTTCTCCTTGATGTGTGACGAGCGCGTAACGCCCTATCGCTGGAGCTTCACCAAGGACGCCTCACTGGATCTCAGGGACATTGACCCATCCGCTGCCCTGGCCCTCTACCTAGCGGAAGGCCACCTGACATCTCTACTGCCTCAAAGCGTGCTCGATCTACTGGCACCGCAATTTCGTCGCGCGCGCGATTATCTCGATGGTCTTGAAGAAAATGGCCTAGCCGACTGGGCGCGTCGGGTGCGCACCAAACCCAATGGCAAGGCCCTGCAACCGGCACAGGTAGATAGTGCCGTATGGCAGGCCGTGTCGATGGCGCTGCTGGAACGCCAATGCCTGAAAGTCAGTTACCTCAGCCGCAGCAAGGAAACGCTCAAGGAACTGGTGATTCATCCGGCAGGGTTCGTCTCCCGCCACTCCATCAGCTATCTGATCGCTACCGTCGAAGGCTACGACGACCCGCGCCAATTCGCCCTGCACCGTATTCAATACGCGGAATGCCTCGACACACCGGCAAAAGAACATGCCACGTTCGATATCGACGAATTCCTGAGCAACGGATTCAACAATCCGACTCCTGTAACGGAAGTCGAACTGGTTGCCGATGTTTCCCCATCGATCGCCTGGCTTTTGAGCGAAACCCCATTGAGTGCCGAACAACGGCTGGAAGCCCTGCCAGACAGCGACTGGTATCGGCTGCACGCCAAGGTACCCGATGATCAGGAAACCTTGTGGTGGGTGTTTGGGTTAGGGGAAAACATCGTTGTTTATGCTCCAATCCAGATGAGGAATTCAATCATAGAAAAAGGTCATCATATGCTTTCGCGGTATTCCCCAACTATGGCTACAAGTAGATACAGTCTGTAAACCCTAACCATCAACACTAGATAGGAATATAAAATGACATACAATCCCCTTTCAGAACTCAGCAATGAGGAACTTCGCAAAATCCGTGACCGCATCCGCCAAACCAAGATCAACGTCTTGTTAGTAGGCGGAACCGGCGTAGGAAAAAGCTCGACTATTAATGCCTTATTCCAAAGCCATGAGAAGAAAAGCGATGCCGTGGTTGGAGAGGGGACTACACCCGAAACCATGGAAATTGGCGATTATGCACTGGAAAACCTCGTCATCTGGGATACGCCAGGGCTGGGCGACAGTCCAGAAAAGGACAAGGCACATCAGGAGAAAATCGTCGATCTACTGCATCGAAAGGATGAGAATAATCAACCCCTGATTGACTTGGTATTTCTGATCCTGGATGCTGGAAGCCGGGACTTCAGTTCTGCTTATATCTTGATCAGGGATGTTATCCTACCCAATCTGGACGAGAGTGATCAGAACCGTATTTTGATTGGTCTAAACCAAGCGGACCAAGCCATGAAGGGTCATTATTGGAACAAGGAAGAGAACAAGCCAGAATCCAAATTGGTCGAACGATTGGATGAACTTTCCCAGACCGTCAAAAATCGCATTAAAAATGATACAGGCTTGGATATCGATCCTATTTATTATTCGGCCGGATGCATGATTGGTGGAGAAGTGTTATCAAGACCATACAACTTGCAGAAACTTCTTAGCTTCATACTGGATAGGTTGCCCAAAAAAAAGAGAGTAACTATTGCCTTCAATATTAACAAAAACGAGGCCAACTTCCAATCCAATGATGATAAAGACGACTACCATGAAAAGGCAGAACAGTCTATCTGGAATTCAATAAAAGAGATAGCCAAAGATATAACTGAAAAACTCGCAAAGGAATTAGGGGACATTATTACCGACCCTAACAACATAAAATTGGCTATCACAACACTCCTCTCCTTGATTAAAAAAGCAAAATAAGGATAAAAATAATGGCCTATCGCGAAGATTCGGAATTAAAATTTCTCGGAGAGATGTCGAGCGCCGATTTGAATGATCTAGTGGAATGCTTGACCAAAGACAAGGGGGGAGACCCTCTCTGGACAGAAGAACTGACGCAAAGCGATTCATATAAGCTCTATTACCCAGATCACTCCAAGTACTGGCCTTTCATTGCTGCCGAACTGCAATGTTTTGGCGCAAACAGCCTGGCGACACTATTAAGAGCAGGGAAAGGCGTCCTATACAAAGAGGTATTAACCGATGTCTGTGACAAATTAAAAGTTAAATATGACAAAAAAGGCAGTGTTTTGGAAATCGAAAACAAACTGCTGGAAAAAATCCTCGACGATACGTTGGAGAAGATGTCGGATGCAGAACGCGCCGAATTTGCTAAAACCATCGGCATCGCCAACTTGGAAACGTTCACTCCGCACGCCCTCTCTGCCGCGATCCAACTGGCGTTCAAGGCTGGGGGATTCAGGTCCTTTCAGTTGACGGTTATTGTTGCCAATGCAGTGAGTCGAGCGGTCCTAGGCCGTGGACTGGCTCTTGCAGGAAATGCCGCCTTGATGAGAACTACAGCACTGTTAACTGGTCCTGTAGGATGGGCACTGACGGGGGCTTGGACTGTGGTGGATATTGCTGGGCCTGCCTATCGGGTCACAATGCCAGCAGTCATTCAAGTGGCTCTACTTCGCAAAAAACACCAAGCCGAACGGGATGGCATCTTGAAAGATATAGAAGAAGAGATGAACAAGTGATTCACGACTTATAGGACGTCAAGGCAATTTTTCTTGTCATCCATCAAAAGCACCACATAAAAATAATACAATATAGCGGTGCTATTAGAACCACAAGAAACATTAGTGTCGCCCAAGTGAAATCCTAGGCTTCGTTACAAACAAGAAAAACATTACTCCCACCACCGGATAACACGCATCGCCCCACAGGGCATGCGGGTTATCCATCATCACCGTAATCACCAGCGGAACAAGCTGGCTCATGAGTCTGACGCAGTCTCGTAGCTGATCACGATTGACGGCGCTATTCCAGGTGGCACCTCCATGAATCAGTTGGTTGCGCAAGGTGTAGATACGGTTGAAGACGACGCCGAGCAGTTCAGGGGTATTGCCGTTGGCAAGCGCTTGGTGGGCACGCCGCTTGCCCTCCGTGAAGCGTTTCTGCCATTCGGCCTCGTCTATCTTGCCACTATGGAAATCCCAGAAACTCTGGAAAACATAAGGATTATCCAGCAGTACGCGAATGGCGCCTGGGAATGTCTGCCAGACTAGATTGGAAAGGCATTGGCTGGTGTCGAGATCGCAGAGCTTTTTCAAGAACTCCCTGAATGTCGCCTGTTCGGAAAGGCGGTAGCGCTCGTCGATTTCCGTGGCATAGGCGGCATTGAAGGCGATCCACAAGAAAATGAAACGTCCGTCGTCATCCTCGAACTGTTCGGCGCGGTTGAGCCAGCTCAATGCACGATGCAATCGCAGGCTGAGATTCACGGGCTGGCTATCTCGTTCCTGGCGGTGGCGCTGTTTCAGGGTCGCGTATTGCATGTGACGTTCCTTCACGGAGAGTCACACAACGATATCAAACAATAGGCGACAAGGCGGCTTTTCGAGGCTTTGAATGGAGCGATTCGCGCGACACAGCTTGCCGCCCTGTGCTGGCATAGTGGCTATTGAACCGGCAAATAGCGCGTAAAATCTCCCACTCTGACATTCAAGCAGGTAACGAGGAAGCCGAATGAGCCAGGCCAATTCACCTTTGGTCAACTTCTATCGAGGAGAATCTCCAGACCATAAGGGACGCTACATCGAAGTTATCTGGGCAATGTCACCCTTTTGGCTGGAACATACCCATGACTATATTCAGTGGCTGTTTCCGATTCCAGAGGCGGGGCGTTTCAATGGCTTCGCGCCGCTGCTGGGAGAGAGGGAGCGGGCCGCCTTCGCTGCTGACGAAGTACTTCGGGCCAACCAGCACAGCTCGTTAGATGTGATGCTGGCGTTCTTCGGGCTGACTCGTCGGGAGCTCATCATTGAGGCGCTGCCCGAACTCAACATGCGCAAGCATATCTGGCTGAAACGGGGCGGCCACAACCATCTGCGTATCTCGCGGATCATCCGCAGCCTGCACCTCTGCCATCAGCCATCCTTGGCCCAGGCCCTTCAGTCAGCCGTAATCAAGATCGGTACGGAACAGGGCATCGTTTCGGATACATCTATTCAATACTGGGCAAGAGCGCATGAAGCATAGGTAGCACTATCACTTTTCTCCCGGCATACCGGCAATGATGGTAAAGCCATAGAACCCTACGCTTGGTATGCCCTCGACCAGACTATCTCGTCGCTTCGAAGTCATGACCGGCCTTCCCAATGATTGATAATAACTAAAGTAACAGGTCTCAGTCTCATTGCTGTAGGCAGAGGCTTCAAGATGATTCACGATATTATGATGGGTTGTAACAGAGAGATCCTGCCATTTAGGGATCTCGTCTTGCAATTTTTTACTATCAATATGCAGGTAAATAGCCATAGGGAGTTTAACTACTTTCTTTTTCAGCGCCTTTCCCAAACTGGTCGTATCAAGCTCTCGTAGCTGCTTAACGGCCTTCCTCCATGGACGGACCAAGCGCTGCGTTGGAGAACCTTCCTGTTCCATAAAGCGGGCATTGGCTGAAGCCCTGATGACTTTCAGTTCGACAAGAAAGCTCGTGCTTCGATAATCGAAAATGATATCTACTCGCCCCTTGCCATTCTCGCCTTCTGATTCCCTGGCTACCTGAACTTCAGTCGCCACATGACCAATTTCCGATTCGAACTCTCTGATTAGTGCCTTGACCAACAATCCGTATAATTCACGTTCATTGGGAATCCGTGTATTTCCAATAAACTCCCGTGTATCTTCTTCATTGAAAACGTCTCCCAAGGCACTGCATAACCTCACCATCATGTCACGTGTAACGCGTGCCCCTCGCTCCCTATCCGGGTTGCTGTAATACAGCGTCTTGGATTCATATTGGGTGACTTTCACTTATCACTCTCCATATAGGCTTTAAACACTACCACCGACGATCTGAATGGATCGATTCAAGCGACACAGCTTGTCGCCCTGCGCTGGCATAGTGGCTATCGAATCGGCAACCAGAACGGAAAATCATGCCTATCCCTGCCAAGCCAATCCATTTCTCTTGCCCTGCCTGCGAGTGGGAGAAAATCACCCTGCCTTCCAGTGATGTTCTCGTGCCGGGCCGGAGCTGGTTCCGCCAGTGTCCGCAGTGCGAGCATGAACAATTGGACTCCAGGCCGGCAACGCTGAGGGAAAGATGGCAGCTTGGCATCGAGTGGCTTTCTTCATCCCATCATGGTTAGGCCGTATCGGTTGATGGTTGCCTAAAACCCCGAAGACGCTGGAGATCACCATGAATAAACGTTTGTGCCTTTCGTTCCTGTTGTTCTGCGCCATGATTGCGGCAGGCCGCTCAGCCACCGCCGGCACCTACGAGTGGACCTCCGGCTGGGGTATGGGCGTGAGTGAGCACCTGGTGGATGACGGCAATGGCAACGAGTTGAACGTTTCCTGCCCAGACTACGCGGAAGACGGCTATGTCAGTGCCTACGCCACCATTCATGGCAAGTCATATAGTTCGGAGGATGAGGGGTTCGATGTAATCGTCGATGGCGAGACCTACACCAACCCTTTCTATACCGACTGCCACGTTTGCGGTGCCAATTTCCCCGCTTTCTGGGAAGTGCTGCGCAAGGCCAATCGGTTACAGATTTCCGCTGAAGGCAGCAAGGTCACTTTGCCAACCAAGAATATTGCTGCCGTTCTCAAGCCCCTGGACAGTCCCGAAAATAGCTGTCGTTCCGCCTGGTAGCGGTGTTTCCAACGTCTGACCGGCACGTTTCGAACCAGTTTGCCAATGACAGTGCATACGCTTGTCGACCTAACCAAGGAAAAACCTATGCTCAAGAACATTCTCGCCGCTATCGGGCTGGCCGTGGTCGCCAAGGCGGCCTATGAACATTACCGTGAATACAGCGAACTCAAGCGCGAGAGAACGTCCCGCGGTGACACCTCCGAAGCGGAAATATGACCATCGCAAGCCGTAAGCCGTAAGCCGTAAGCCGTAAGCCGTAAGCCGTAAGCCGTAAGCCGTAAGCCAGAACGCAGCCAATTAGTCTTAACAAGCAATGGGGTTTCGTTTTTTCTTCCCGCTTGAAGCTTATGGCTTATAGCTCCGGACAAAGCCCGGTTCAGATCCGATAAACGCTTTTCGTCATGACCTTCGACACCAGCCGCATGCCCCACTTCACCGGTAGCGGGAAGCGGCTGCCGCCGGATTCCAGCGCCCAGCGTTCGTGCTGCGCTTCGTCGATGCACATCTGCTCCAGTACCGCCCGCGAGCGCTTGTCGTCGATCGGCAGCTTGCGCAGATGCGACTCGAGATGGCGACCCACCTGCTCCTCGGTGGCGGCAACGAAGCCGAGACTGACACGGTCGCCGATCGCGCCGGCCAGCGCGCCCAGGCCGAAGGAGGCGGCGTAGAACGCGGGGTTGAGATAGCTGGTGCGGCCGTCGAGCTCCTGCAGGCGCTGGTCGCACCATGCCAGGTGATCGATCTCCTCCGCGGCGGCTTCTTCCATGCGTTCGCGGGTCTCGGTCAATTTCGCCGTCAGGCCCTGGCCCTGATAGAGCGCCTGCGCGCAGACCTCGCCGGTATGGTTGATGCGCATCAATCCCGCGACCTGACGACGCTGCTCCTCGTCGAGAAAGCTTTCGGGTTGCACATTGGCCGGGGATGGGCGACTCGGCTGGGCCGCCTTGGGTACCAGCGTGCGCAGCACGGTATCGAACTGATGGATCAGATTGTCGGCATGGGAAATCTGGCGTGTCATCGGAGTCTCCTGGCGGTCTGGCAACTGAACAAGGTCGGTCACTGTCGAGTGGGCCGGCGCGCGTTGCGCCGTTGCCCTCAGCCCGGCGGCCACTGCATCCGGCGCCCGCCCAGCAGATGCATGTGGATATGATAGACCGACTGCCCGCCCGCTTCGTTGCAGTTCATCACCACGCGGTAGCCGTCCTCGGCGAATCCGAGCTGCTTGGCCAGCTTGGCGGCGGTGTACTGCAGCCGGCCGATCAGCGCCAGGTCTTCTTCCTCGATGTCGTTGAGGGTGGCGATCGGCTTCTTGGGGATGATCAGAATGTGCGTGGGTGCCTTGGGGTCGATGTCGTTGAAGGCCAGTACCTCGTCGTCTTCGTAGACAATGTCTGCCGGTATCTCGCGATCGATGATCTTGCTGAAAAGTGTCGGCTCCATGAGAACTCCTGATATCGAAATGATGTCCCGGCCTCAGCGAAAGCGTCGCTGGGCCAGCAGCTGTCGTACCTGCGGCGCGAGGATCAGATCCATCGCCAGCGACAGTCGCGCGCCGGGCACGACCAGCGTGTTGGGGCGACTCATGAAGGCATCATGAATCATGGTGACCAGATAGGGGAAGTCGACGGCCGCCGGGTCGCGGAAGCGGATGACCACGAAGGATTCGCCATCGTTGGGTACGTCCTGAAGCTCGAACGGGTTGGAGGTATCGACCGTCGGCACGCGCTGGAAGTTGATGTGCGTACGGGAGAGCTGGGGCTGGATATAGCGCACGTAGTCGTGCATGCGGCCCAGAATCGTGTCGATGACCGCCTCCTGGGAGTAGCCCCGCAGCTTGGTATCGCGATCGATCTTCTGCAGCCATTCGAGATTGATCGTCGGCGCCACGCCGATCAGCATGTCGACGTGGCGGGCGATGTCGACCTCGTGGGTCACCAGGCCACCATGAAGCCCCTCGTAGAGCATCAGGTCGGTGCCGCTGGGGATCGGCTGCCAGTCGGTGAAGGTGCCGACCTGCCAGCCCGCCTCGATCATGCGCTTGTCTTCGGCATGAATGTAGTGGCGATAGGTCCCCTTGCCGCTCTCGCCGTACTCCTGAAACAGCGCGTCGAGCCGGTCGAGCAGGTTGGCGTTGACCGAGAAGTGAGAAAGCTCGGCCTTGCGCTCCGGCTCGGTCTGCAGAATCTGCGCCAGCTCCGCCCGCGAGTAGCGATGGAAGGCATCGCCGTCGATGAACGCGGCGTGCACGTCCTCGCGGGCGAACATGCGCTCGAACGTTCGCTTGACCGTGGTGGTACCGGCTCCCGACGAGCCGGTTACCGCGATGATCGGAAATTCACGCGACATGCGATGCCTCTCTGTTTCGCCAAACTCGCTTTCGCCAGATCCGCTCTCGCCAGATCAGCGCGCTGCCGCGGCCATTCGACGTGGCCCCGCAATAGCTCGACAGATCGAGCCGGCGATTGGCCGGTCGTTGGCGCATCGCACGCTGCATGGCGGGTTTCCTTGTCTCTATGATGCCCGATCGTTCAGGACGACTGACGTTCTCGGGCAATGGCGCGATGGGCGATGTCGCGGCGATATTCGGCGCCGTCCCAGCGGACCATCTCGAGCCCGGCATAGGCCTGCGACGTCGCCGCGCCGACCGTGTTGCCGAGAGCGGTCACACATAGCACGCGCCCGCCGCTGGTGACGACGCGACCATCGTCGCTCATGCGGGTACCGGCGTGGAACACCTTGCAGCCGGCCGCGTCCGCCGCGTCGAGCCCGGTAATCTCGTCACCCTTGCGATAGCTGCCGGGATAGCCTTTCGCCGCCAGCACCACGCCCACGGCGGCACGGGAATCCCATTCGCACTCGACCTGATCGAGACGCCGTTCCAGCGCGGCCTGGCACAGCGCCACCAGATCGCTCTTCAGCCGCATCAGGATCGGCTGGGTTTCCGGATCGCCGAAACGACAGTTGTACTCGATCACTCTAGGGGCGCCGTCGGCATCGATCATCAGCCCGGCGTAGAGAAAGCCGGTATAGGGGTGGCCTTCGGCGGCCATGCCCCGCACCGTGGGCAGGATCACATCATCCATGATGCGTCGATGAACGCTATCGGTGACCACCGGCGCCGGCGAGTAAGCGCCCATGCCACCGGTGTTGGGCCCGGTATCGCCGTCGCCGGCGCGCTTGTGATCCTGGCTGGTGGCCATCGGCAGCACGTGCTCGCCATCGACCATGACGATGAAGCTGGCCTCCTCGCCCTCGAGGAAATCCTCGATCACGACCCGCGCTCCGGCATCGCCGAAGGCGTTGTCCTCGAGCATGTCACGAATCGCCGCTTCGGCCTCGGCTTCGGCCATCGCCACGACCACACCCTTGCCCGCGGCCAGCCCGTCGGCCTTGATCACGATCGGCGCGCCCTTCCGCCCGAGGTAGGCCAGCGCGGATTCGACCTCGCTGAACGTCTGGTAGTCGGCGGACGGAATCGCGTGGCGTGCCAGGAAGTCCTTGGTGAATGCTTTGGAGCCCTCGAGCTGCGCGGCGCCCTCGGTCGGGCCGAAGATGGCCAGCCCCGCCGCCTGGAACGCGTCGACGACGCCGGCGACGAGCGGCGCTTCCGGCCCGACGATCGTCAGATCGACGGCGTTGTCACGCGCGAAGACGATCAGCGCTTCGCTGTCCATGACATCGATGGCAACGTTGGTCAGCCCCGGCTCCCGCGCGGTGCCGGCATTGCCCGGTGCCACGAAAACCGTCTCGACCTGCGGTGATTGTGCCGCTTTCCATGCCAGCGCATGTTCGCGCCCGCCCCCGCCAATGATCAGAACCTTCATCGCTAACCTTCTTCTGCCGAGCCTTGATTGGCTGAGTGAGTGGCTGAGTGAGAGAGTGAACGGGCATTATGTCAGAAAGGTGTCCTGCTCGCCGCTGTGTTCGGGCATCCCGCTGGCCCTGGGCGGCTATATTCGCATGCTATGTTCGCGTGCGCCGTTCAGGCAGAATGGCCGCCTGCCCGACTCCCTGTTGCCATGCGCTGAACCGCCATCTCCATGAACCTGATTCTGCTCCAGCCCGAAGATTGGGCGAACGACACTCACGCCTGTCTCCGTGATCCGCGCCGCCTGCACCATCTCCGCGAAGTCCACCGCGCCGCGCCGGGAGACTGCCTGACCGTGGGCGCCCTCGACGGCCTGATCGGCCGCGGCGAGCTGCTGTCGTTGACCGATACCGCAGCACAGTTCCGGGTCACCCTCGATCGCGAGCCGCCGGCGCCGCTGCCGGTTCACCTGCTGCTGGCACTGCCGAGGCCGCGCATGCTGGCGCGAACGCTGGAGCACGTCTCGGCGCTGGGGGTCAAACGCGTAACGCTGATGCATACCCGCCGCGTCGAGAAGAGCTATTGGCAATCTCCCGAGCTGAAGCCGGAAAAGATCCGCCAGCATCTGCTGCTCGGGCTGGAGCAGGCCCGCGATACCCGGCTACCGGAGATCGCGTTCGAAACCCGTTTCAAGCCGTTCGTGGAAGATCGACTGCCGGCCATGCTCGCGGATCATCGCGGTTTGCTGGCCCACCCCGGGCTGGCTCAGGCCTGCCCGCGCGGCATCAGCGATGCCACATTGCTGGCCATCGGTCCGGAAGGCGGTTTCGTCGATTACGAGGTGGAGAAGTTTCTCGAACTGGGCTTCGAGGGGATCCATCTGGGAGAGCGCATCCTGCGCGTCGAGACGGCCGTGACGGCGCTGCTGTCTCGACTGTTCTGAGCCGGCTGCCGGCCCGATGGCGCGGCGTGACGGCTGGGCCGAGAGCGCCCGCACGCGTCAGACATTCGTGGCCGGCTTCGGTAACTCCTCGGGCAGGCGGCGCTGCCAGTCAGCCAGGTCGCGGATGAGTTCGATATTCAGAAAGCGCCACAGCGTCGTGCCCAGGTTGGTGAGCAGCTGCGCCGTCGCGGCATCCAGGGTGGGCCTGGCCCCGCTGTTGCCGGCGTCTTGCACCCACAGCAGCAGAGGCACGGCAGGGCCAGCGCTCGAGGCAACCGGTGCCAGCATCCGCTTCACCCGCCGGTAGAGATCGGCCACGTCGACCTGCGCGGCATCGACCCACAGCACCCAGGCCCGCACGGTCGCCGACGCGGCCTGAGCTTCCAGCGTGACCTGCCAGCGCCGGCCCGCAGGAGCTGGTAGTTGCGCCAGCGCCTGCATCAGCGCCTCGTCGTCCGGTTCGCCGATCACCCCCAGCGACACGGAACCGGGAGCAGCCCAGGCGCGCAGCCCTGCCGCCTGATCGGTCATGCCGCCTGCACCCGGTCGCTGGCGTCGAGCCCCATCAGTGCGTCATGGGCGCTCAGCGTATCCATCAGCGCTTCCATCAGCGCCTTGGGCCGACGACCGCAACGGCGCTGGGCGATACCGGAAAGCCGTGCGCGAACGTCCATCGCCCAGCCCGCCTCTTCCGCACTCAAGCGCACCGCCAGCGCCGCCAGCGTCGAGGCCAGCTGCCAGCGCTGCTCCCGATCCTTCACCAGCCCGCGCTCCTGCATTGCCTGATCGGCCTGCCGAGTCAGCCCGGGCAGGGTCTCGATCATGACCGCCGGGGGCAGGCGCGATGCGATATCGAGCCCCGCCTGGCTGCTGCTCAGCCAGTAACGTCTGGCCAGCCTGCGGCCATCGTCGGCGTCGCGAATTTCGCCGTACCACGCCACCACCGGCAGGCTGTAGGCATCCTGGCGCCGCTGGCTGACGCTCGTTTCCAGCCGCGTCAGGTGAAGAGTGGCGGCACGCCCCTGGTGGCGCAGGGGTTGCGGCTCGACGGCTTCGCCCAGCGTCATCGCCCGAGACAGCGGCAGCCATTCGCCGGCATGACGAATCCGGCGAGCGCCGGTCACGGCCGCCAGCCAGCCGCGCCCGGCGGCCTCGAAACGTTCGAGGTCGGCGACGGCCGGCAGTTGCGCCAGCAGATGCCAGCCCGCGCCGAGATCGTCGGCCCAGCGAAACTGTTCGGCACTGCCCGCGGGGAGCCGGTGTCGCGGCCAGGTCAGCGGTTGGGGCATGCCGTGATGATCCAGCGACACCAGCGGCATTGCCTGTTCGGCGCCACTGACGCTGGAGGTCTTGGACCAGTAGAGCGCGTGGGGCACATCCGCCGCGGACAGCAGGCTCTGCTGGGTGGCGCCCGCCATGAGCCGGGCGAACTCGTCGCTCCCGGCTTGCGTCGAGCGCTTGGCACGGCGCCAGATCTGCTCGAGCAGCGTCATGCCCAGGTTGTGCTGTCTCAAGGTATCGAGCGTCGTGACCAGGGCATCGCGCTGGCGCAGAACGCCGCGCGAAAGCGCCTGCTGTCGCGCCTGCTGCGGAGGCACCGTGGCCGCCGCCTCGCTGACGAAAGGCGAATCGCCGGCCAGTGCCAGCGCCTCGTCGAGCAGGGCGTCGGCATCGACGAGCTCGAGATCTTCCGGCACGCGCTGCCCGCGGGAGACGTAGCAGAGCCTGAGCCGATGGCGAATGACCACGTCCAGCACGTTCCCCAATCGCGCCGCCTCGTCGAGCTTGGTCAGGATACAGCCCCACAGCGGCTCTCCCGCCTCCTGCGAGGCCTGCTGCCAGGCCTCGATGACCTGGGCCAGGGTGTCGCCGTGACTGGCCGCGTTGAGTACCAGCACCCGTCGAGCCGGCGCCGGGCCGGCTCCCAGACGCGCGATCTCGCCCACCAGACGCTGGTCCCGCTGGCTCATGCCGACCGTGTCGATCACCGTGAGCTTCTTGCCGCCGCTGCGTGACAGCAGCGCCCGGCGCGGTTGGGTCAGACGCGTCAGCAGGTCGCCGAGATTGCCGTTCTCCTCGAGCGCGTGGACTTCCGAGCCCAGCAGCCGGGCGTAGATGCGCAGTTGCTCGGCCGCGCCGATACGGTAGCTATCCGTCGTCACCAGCGCGACGTCCTTCGGGCCGTGGCGCATCACGTAGCGGGAGGCCAGCTTGGCGGTGGTGGTGGTCTTGCCGACGCCGGTGGGGCCAACCAGGGCAAACACGCCGCCGCTCTCGAACAGGGCTTCCTCGTCATCCAGCAGCGACAGGCGAGCGCGCAGCTGGCGCACGAGCCAGGCCTTCGCGGCAGGGGACTCCGGTTGTTCGTCGCGCAGCTCTTCCGGCGGATCCTGAATGACCTCGTCGGCGAGCGAAGCGCTGAAACCGGCCTGGATCAGGCGCTGGCGCAATGCGGCCGTCAACGATGCCGAGTCGCTCTGCGAGGAAGCCGTGCCCTCGCGAAGCATGGCGCGCACGTCCTCCAGCAGCTGGCGGTTCAGCGCCTGCAGCGTTTCCAGGGTCGGATTGGGGGCCGGCGCCGGCGCTTCCGCAGCGGGAGCTTCCGCCGCCGGCGACTCGAGGCTGGAGAGCGTCTGCTCATGCTCCTGCTCGGGCATGGCGATGATCTCGACGCCACCCTCGACGGAACGGTTGGAAAGGATCAGTACCTGATCCCCCAGCGCCGCCCTCACCTGACGCATGGCTTCGCGGCTATTGCTGGCAGTGAAACGTTGGACGCCCATGACTTCCTCGATGATTCGAGGCAGTCTGCCGCTCTACCGCTGACCGCCTCTGGAGTTTCGCGCCCACAGTCTGCCAGTCGGCAGATCGCGGGCATGGGTTGGAATGGCCATCAAACCGGCGCCAATTCGAGGGCTGACCGGACAGCCAGACAGCGAGCCCTGCCGGACCCGCACTTGGAGCAGCGCTTGCTTCCGGCTCAGCCTTCCGTGCCGGTTCAGCTCTCGGTCAGGCGCCGGATCAGCGACTGCGTGGGGTAACCGTCCGGAATGACACCGATGCTGCGCTGGTAGGCGCGCAATCCGGCACGGGTATTGGGGCCGACCAGGCCATCCGGCGTGCCGACATCGAAGCCGTGGTCATTGAGCCCCTGCTGCATGCGCCGAATGCGATCGCGTGACAAGGCCGGCTCTTCGCGCGGCCACTCGCCCTGGATGCCTGGCCGTCCGGCCAGTCGATCCGACAGCGTCGCCACTGCCAGCGCGTAGCTGGTGGAGGCGTTGTAGCGCATGATCACGCGGAAGTTGTGGCCGACCAGGAACGCCGGCCCCTTGGCGCCGGCGGGCGCGATGACCGAGGCCTGATCGAAGTCCGGCAGCGGGCTGCCGTCGAGACGCTTTACCCCCTGGGTTTGCCACGCCCGGGCGTCGTGGCGTACCGACAGCTCGGTCTGCGAATAGTCGAAGTCGTCCGGCAATGTGACTTCGACGCCCCAAGGCTGCCCCCGCTGCCAGCCGGAAGCCTCCAGATAGTTGGCGGTCGACGCCATCACGTCGGGAATGCTGCCCCAGATATCGCGACGGCCGTCGCCATCTTCATCCACTGCGTAGGCCAGGAAACTGCTCGGGATGAACTGGGTATGACCCATCGCCCCGGCCCAGGAACCCCGCATGCGATCGCGGTCGATATCGCCGTTCTGCAGGATCTTGAGCGCGGCCATCAGCTCGCCGCGCGCGAACGACTGGCGGCGGCCATCGAACCCCAGCGTCGACAGCGCGTCGATGGTCTCGAAGTTGCCGAAGTTACTGCCGTAATTGCTCTCGATTCCCCAGATGGCGACGATCACCTCCCCCGGTACGCCATACTGCTGCGCCACCTGATCCGCCGTAGCGCGATGTTCGGCAAGACGTGCACGGCCGGTGGAGACACGCTGCGCCGAGACGGCACTGTCGAGATAGCTCCAGATCTGGCGGGTGAACTCGGGCTGGGAGCGGTCGTACTCGAGGATGCGGGGCTGATAGCTGACCGGGTCGAACGCCTCGGCCAGGGTTGCCGGGTCGATACCTTCGGCGGCGGCCCGCTGCCGGAAATCGGCCACCCAGGCGTCGAACGCCGCCGGATCCTTCGGCGTCTCCGGGCTTGCGTTCGCGTCAGCATCAGCGGTGGCCTCGGCACGCTCGGCAGCGTTGTCCGCAGCATCAGCCGAGCCCGAGGAGGCCGACTCCGGGGTGGCGGAAGACGACGATGACGAGGCCTCTCCGGCCACGGCGCCGCTCGCGCTCGCGCTCGCGCTCGCGGCGTTCGACGCAGTATTCGTATCGGCAACGCTCTGACATCCCAGAAGCGCTAGACAAAGACAGAGCGAGAGTGTGGCAGGAGCCTTGACCGGCAGTGAACGCTTCACGAAGCACATCCTTAATGCTGAATATCCTGTATGTCGGCGTGGATACGCCAACCAAATTGCTCCCGCAGTGTAGCGTATCCCGCCGTCCCGGAAACCTCGAACGGTGATCGCCCCGACACCCGGATACACCGAAGGAAGCGCCAGGCTCACGGCCCGAATCCCTCTTTTCGACGCCCTCCGGCGACTCTGCCCAGGTGACCTTCTCCGGTACCGCCCCCTATGGCTAGGGGCATATCGGCGTGGTAAAGTCGGTTCAACGCTGTCGCCCGATTCTCATAAATCATCAATATTTTCAATAATTTCGCGTATCGCAAATTATGATCGGGCGCTTTCTGAAGGGAGGAGAGACACCATGCCGGGCCACATGCCTAGCCAGCTGTCGCTGACATGCGCGACCTGTCGTATTGGTGCCCAGACTCGTATCGGTGCCCGGGCTCTGCCGTCCCGTGCCAGCACGATCACGACCCTGAACCAGACCCCCGCCTGGATGCTGGCGCCTCGCGGCGTGCGCCGCCCCTATCTGACCGATCCGCCCCAGCGTCTCTGATCCGGCGACGAGTCCCGTGGCGCCATGCGCGCCGCCATTGCGGGATCGCCGCTCGCCGTCGTCTCTTGCCCGCGAACACAAGCATGTCACGCGGGGAAGATCCCTACCGCACCGACTCTCTGCCATAGTCTCGCGACCTACGCTCGTGCGGCTGGCAACATCGCTTACACTGGAGCGAGATACGGTCGCGGACCGATCGCGATGAACGCGAGAACGAAGCTCGAACCCACCGGAACGTCGCCCTGCGCCGGACCGATGATCGAGCCTCCCTGATCCAAGAATAGAGCGACGATTTCATGTCACTGCCGCTGATCGTTCTACTGCCGCTACTGGGCAGCCTGGTACCGTTGCTGAGCAACAACCGGCAACGCACGCTCAACGCCTGGTCCACCGCGCTGCTCCCTGCGATCGCGCTGGGCATCGTCATTGCGCATGCGCCTGGAGTGATCTCCGGCGAGGTGTATCACTTCAGCATGAGCTGGGTGCCGCAACTGGGGCTCGATCTGGCGTTCCGGCTCGACGGGCTCTCGCTGCTGTTTTTGCTGCTGATCCTGGGCATCGGGCTGCTGATCATTCTGTATTCCCGCTACTATCTGTCGCCGGACGACAGCATGCCTCGGTTCTACGCCTACCTGATGCTGTTCATGACCTCCATGATCGGCATCGTCATGGCCGACAACCTGCTGCTGCTGTGGGTGTTCTGGGAATTGACCAGCCTGTCGTCGTTTCTGTTGATCGGCTACTGGTACCAGCAGAGCGAGGCACGACGCGGCGCCCGCATGGCCTTGGCCGTCACCGGCATGGGCGGGCTGGCGATGTTGGCCGGTTTCCTGCTGATCGGCCATATCGTCGGGACCTTCGACATGCAGACGGTGCTCGACAGCCGTGATCTGATCCAGGCCGATCCGCGCTATCTGCCGGCGCTGCTGCTGGTGCTGCTGGGTGCCTTCACCAAGTCGGCGCAGTTCCCGTTCCATTTCTGGCTGCCCCACGCCATGGCGGCGCCGACGCCGGTCTCGGCATTCCTGCACTCCGCCACGATGGTCAAGGCCGGGGTCTTCCTGCTCGCGCGCATGCATCCGGCACTGGCCGGCTCGCAGCTCTGGCTTTATATCGTCACCCTCACCGGGCTGGTGACGATGATCTACGCCGCCTATTTCGCGCTGCTCAAGTACGATCTCAAGGGCGTGCTGGCATTTTCCACCGTCAGCCATCTGGGCATGATTACCATGCTGTTCGGGCTGGACAGCAAGATGGCGGTGGCGGCCGGGCTGTTTCATATTCTCAACCATGCCATGTTCAAGGCGACGCTGTTCATGTCGGCGGGCATCGTCGATCACGAGACCGGTTCGCGAGACATCCGCAAGCTGAGCGGCCTGCGACGCAGCATGCCGATGACGGCGGCACTGGCCGGTCTCGCCGCGGCTTCCATGGCCGGCGTTCCCCTGCTCAACGGCTTCATATCGAAGGAGATGATGCTGACCGAGACGCTGGAAACCGGGATCCTCGGCGGCCTGGCCTGGCTGATCCCGGTGCTCGCGACCCTTGGCAGCGTGTTGTCGGTGGCCTATTCGCTGCGTTACGTGCGCAACGTCTTCTTCGGCCCGGAAGCGCAGGAGCTGCCCAAGACACCTCACGAAGCGCCTTTCCTGATGCGCCTGCCGATGCTGCTGATGGTCGCGCTGTGCGTCGCGATCGGCCTGCTGCCCGCGTTGATCGTCACCGGGCTGCTCGACGCTGCCGCACAGGTCACGATTCTGCCGCCGAGACCGGAGCTGCACCTGGCGATCTGGCACGGCTTCAATCTGCCCCTGCTGATGAGTGTCATCGCCCTGGCCGGCGGGGTCGGCATCTACGCCGTACGTCGCAAGCTGTTCGCCTTCCAGCGCCAGTTCCCGCAGCGCAACGCCTTGATGATCTTCGAACACAACGTCCGCAGCCTGCTGCAGTGGACCCAGAAAGCGATCGATCGCTTCGAGAACGGCTCGCTGCAGCGCTATATGCTGTGGTTGATCATCGCCGTGCTGTTCCTCACCGGCAGCGGCCTGCTGGACCTTACCCAGTTGCGCGGGCCGCGCCAGCTCCAGGCGCTCGATGGCCTGCTGATCGCGGGCGCGTTGATCACCATTCTGGCGGGCCTGGGCACGGCGGTACTGCATCGCCGACGTCTGGTCTCGCTGATGATGCTGTCGGTGGTGGGGCTGATGGTTTCGCTGGCCTTTGCCCGCTTCTCGGCCCCCGATCTCGCCCTGACCCAGCTGGCGGTCGAGGTGGTGACGGTCATCCTGCTGATGCTGGCGCTGTTCTTCCTGCCCCAGCGCACGCCCAAGGAGTCCAGCGGCGCGCGCGTGGTCCGCGATGTTCTGCTGGCGGCGGGCTTCGGCGGCATCGTCGCGAGCCTCAACTACGCGATGCTGACGCGACCGCTGGACACCATTTCCGGCTTCTTCCTGGAGAACAGTGTCAGTGGCGGCGGCGGCCACAACGTGGTCAACGTCATCCTGGTCGATTTCCGCGGCTTCGATACGCTGGGCGAGATCACAGTGCTGTGCATCGCCGCCATCGGCATCTACAAGCTGCTAAACCGCCTGCGTCTGTTCATGCCCTCGAGCGACAGCGAAGGGCGCCCCTGGTCCCGGGATCTGCATCCCATGCTGCTGGGTACGGTATCGCAGAGTCTGCTGCCGCTGGCGCTGCTGGTGTCAGTGTTCATCTTCCTGCGGGGTCACAACGAACCCGGTGGTGGCTTCATCGCCGGCCTGGTGACGGCCGTGGCCTTGATCCTGCTGTATATCGCCCGCGGGGTCGACTGGACCCAGCAGCGGATGTCGTTCCAGTACCAGCCGATCGCCGTGGTCGGTGTCGCCATCGCCGCGCTGACCGGACTCGGCAGCTGGGCCTTCGGCCACAACTTCCTGACCTCTGCTTTCGGGCACTTCTCGATTCCCTATATCGGCGAGATCGAGCTCGCCACGGCGATGCTGTTCGACCTCGGCGTCTATCTCACCGTCGTCGGCGCCACGCTGATGATTCTGGCCAATCTGGGCAAGTTGACGACACGGCACCGTCCCAGCAAAGAGAATGAAAAGGAGACCGTCTGATGGAAGCGCTCTTTGCCACCGTAACCGGTTTCCTGGCCGCCAGCGGGCTCTACCTGGCGCTGCGTGGCCGCACCTTCCCCGTGGTCGTGGGGCTGACGCTGCTCTCCTACGCGGTCAACCTGTTCCTTTTTTCCACCGGCGGCCTGACCACCAATGGCGCGGCGGTGATTCGTGACGGCGTCGATTATTACGCCGACCCGCTGCCACAGGCCCTGGTGCTGACGGCCATCGTGATCGGCTTCGCCATGACCGCGTTCTCGGTGATCCTGGCGATGCGCGTGCGCGGCGACCTGGGCAGCGATCAGGTCAACGACCAGCGTGGCGAAGAGTCGAAGGAGGACAAGGCGTGATGCATCATCTGATCATCCTTCCGATCCTTCTGCCGCTGTTGAGCGGCCTGCTGATGCTGGTCAAGCGGGACTCGGCCGTACTGCCTCGCCGGGCGATCGCCCTGGTCAGCACGGCGCTGCTGCTGGCGGTCAGTGCCATGCTGGTGGTCCAGAGCGACAGCGGTGACATCACCTACTACGCCCTGGGCGACTGGCAGCCGCCGTTCGGTATCGTGCTGGTACTCGATCGACTCTCCGCGTTGATGGTGTGCCTGACCAGCTTCCTGGCGCTAGGCAGCGTGGCTTACGCCTGCGCCGGCGACGATCGCAAGGGCAGCAATTTTCACGGCCTGTTCCAGCTCCAGTTGATGGGGATCAACGGCGCCTTCCTGACCGGCGACATCTTCAATCTGTTCGTCTTCTTCGAAGTGCTGCTGATCGCCTCCTACTCGCTGCTGATGCACGGCGGCGGCAAGGATCGCACCCAGGCCGGCTTCCACTACGTGGCACTGAACCTGGCGGGCTCGGCGATGTTTCTGATCGCGCTCGGGGTGCTCTACGGCACCACCGGCACGCTCAACATGGCCGATATGTCTCAGAAGGTGGCCGCGCTCGACCCGGATCGTCTTGGTCTGCTCAAGGCGGGGGCGTTTCTGCTGCTCGTGGTGTTCGGGCTGAAGGCCGCGATTCTGCCGCTCTACTTCTGGTTGCCGCGGGCCTACAGCAGCGCGCCAGCGCCCGTCGCCGCCCTGTTCGCGATCATGACCAAGGTAGGGATCTACGCCATTCTGCGGGTCTACACGTTGATCTTCGGCGACAGCGCTGGCGAGCTCGCCAATTTCGTTCAGCCCTGGCTCTGGTGGTTCGCGCTGGCGACGCTGGCCCTCGGCGGGCTGGGCGTCCTGTCGGCGCGGGATCTGCGCAATCAGGTAGCCTATCTGCTGCTGATCTCGGTAGGCACGCTGCTGGTCGGCGTCAGCATGAATCGCGAGGCGCCCATTGCCGCCCTGCTCTACTACATGATCCACACCACGCTGGTCAGCGGCGGCCTGTTCCTGCTGTCCGATGCGATCGGTGAACAGCGCGGCAAGGCCGGGGCGCGTATCGTGCCCGGCCGGGGCGTCACCCAGCCGGCGCTGCTGGGCCTGTTCTACTTCGTCGGTGCGGCGACCATCATCGGGCTGCCGCCGTTCTCGGGTGCCATCGGCAAGGCATTGCTGCTCGATTCGGCCCTGCCGAGCGAACAGCCATGGCTGTGGTCGCTGTTGCTGCTGTCGAGCCTCGCCGGTCTCGTCGCCATGGCGCGCAGCGGCTCCACCGTCTTCTGGAAGGCCGGCCGCGGCGACAACGACGGCCCCAGGCTGAAAACGGCGATGCTGGCGGGCCTGATCCTGCTGCTCGGCGCCTCGCCGATACTCTCGATCCTGGCCGGGCCGATCACTCGCTTCACCGATGCCAGTGCTACGCAGCTGCTCGATCAAAGCGCCTACAGCGAGGCGATTCTCTCCCCGAACGTTACCGGAGGTGACTCATGATTCCTCCCATTCGCTGGCTGCCGATGCCGGTGCTGTCTCTGCTGCTGCTGGTCGTCTGGCTGTTGCTGCAGCAGAGCGTGGCGCTCGGGCAATGGATTCTCGGGGGCGTCCTGGCGATCCTGATTCCGGTGATCTGCCGACCGTTCTGGGAGCGCCAGCCGACCATCAAGCGCCCTCTGAAGCTGGTCGGCTACTTCTTTCGGGTACTGGGCGACATCGTGACCGCCAATCTGCAGGTCTCGAAATTGATTCTCGATCCCCGCGGCCGGATGCGCCCCGCCTTCGTGGAATATCCGCTGACGCTGAAGGAGAGCTTCCCGATCACCATCCTGGCCAGCACCATCACCATGACGCCGGGTACCGTCTCGGCCCACCTGCGCCTGGATGGCAAGACCCTGCTCATTCATGCGCTGGACGTGGGCGATATCAACGCCCTGATCGACGACATTCACCAGCGCTACGAGCGCCCACTGCTGGAGATCTTCGAATCATGATCGATATGGCTCTGTGGATCGCGCTGGCGCTGTTCTGCGCCGCCGTCGTGCTCAATTTCTATCGTGCCGTGGTCGGACCGAGCCTGCCGGATCGCATTCTGGCGGTGGATACCATGTACATGAACTCGATCGCTCTGATCGTGCTGTTCGGTATCTGGGTCGACAACAAGGACTACTTCGAGGCGGCGTTGCTGATCGCGATGCTCGGCTTCGTCAGCACCATCGCCGTCTGCAAGTACCTGCTTCGCGGCGACATCATCGAATAGGAGGGATGACGATGCTGAATACGGTCATCGAGGGCGTGATCGCCTTCATGCTGATCGCCGGGGGCGCGTTCGCCTTCATCGGCTCGCTGGGCCTGACGCACCTGAAGGATTTCTACATGCGGCTGCACGGCCCTTCGAAAACGACGACGCTGGGGGTCGGCTGTACCCTGATCGGTTCGCTGATCTATTTCAGCCAGGAAGACGGCCCGATCGTTCAGGAACTGCTGATCACGATCTTCGCGTTCATTACCGCGCCGGTGTCGGCACACATGCTGGCCAAGAGCGCCCTGCACCACAAGCTCAAGCCGGATCCTCGCACCCGCGGCAATCCGGTCGAGCTGGAGAGCGAGAAACCCAAGCACACCATCGAGGAAGCTCCCCAGGGCGACTCTCCTCTCCCCTGAAGGCTCCTGAAAGGCACGCACCGCCTTTCCGAGACGGCGCGCGCCGTCGGCGTCACCAGCCGGCGGTGTGCTGTTCGACCAGCCTGGTCAGCATAGTCATGTGCTCCGGACGATCGTTGAGAGCGGGGATATAGCGATAGCGCCCGCCTCCGGCTTCCTGGAAGTAGTGACGATTCTCGGCGTCGATCTCCTCGAGCGTCTCGAGGCAGTCCGCCGCGAAGGCCGGGCTGATGACGTCGACGCATTCGGTCTTGTCCGCGCCCCATGCCTTCAGCGTCTCGTCGGTATAGGGCTTGAGCCATTCTTCACGCCCGAAGCGCGACTGGTAGCTCTGGAACCACTCGCCCTCGCCCAGTCCCAGCTCTTCCGCCAGCAGCCGGCTGGTCTTCTCGCAATGCCTGGCATAGGGATCGCCGTTGTCGACATAGCGCTTGGGGATGCCGTGATAGGACATCAGCAACCGGCCGCGGTCGCCGTTGGCCTCCCAGTGCTGGCGAACGCTGGCAGCGAGAGCCGAGATGTAGTCGGGGTGATCGTGATAGTCGCGCACGAAGCGCAGCTCCGGCAGGTGCGGGCAAGGGTCCAGCGCCTTGGCCAGCCGCTGGAATACGGCAGCGGTAGTGGTGCGCGAGAATTGCGGATAGAGCGGCAGCACCAGGATACGATCGACGCCGGATTCGCGCAGCTTGAGGCCGGCTTCCTCCATGCTCGGCTTGCCGTAGGTCATCGCCAGCTCGACGGGGATAGACTCGCCCATCTGACTCGCCAGCCGCTCGCGTAGCGCTCGCTGCTGGCGGCGGCCGATCGCCAGCAATGGCGAGCCTTCCTCCTGCCATACCGACGCATAGGCCTTGGCGACCTTGGGCGGGCGGATGCGAAGAATGACGCCATGCAGAATCGGCCACCACAGCCAGCGCGGCGCATCGATGACCCGCGGGTCGCCGAGAAACTCGCCAAGGTATTGCCTCACGGCCTTGGGCGTGGGTGCCTCGGGCGTTCCCAGATTGACCAGCAGCACTCCGAAACGGGCCGCCATAAAACCACTCCTTTCCCTGCCGACTTTGGACGAAATTCTACCACTGCCGCGTGAACCGGCCCGATCATCTTATACGATCAATACCATGTGTATAAGTTATGGATAACCCATGGGCGCGTCCGCCCGCTGATATTGTCGATGATGCGCCACTTTGCCGATACCCTGCGCGACAAAGGGTATCAGGTTCATACAGCAGACCCGAAGACGATGGCAACCAGCAGCAATCTGCTCCAGAAAGCCGAGCGGCCGCCGTATCCGTATCGGAACGACATCACAAGCCAAGTCAACGTGCTGATCGAAGCGCACTTCGGCGATCGTTTCGGCATCCTGGACGGTTTCAACGGGGGCAGAGAAGCTGGAGAGGAACGAGGGGAAAGGCGTGGATGGCGAACTTCCCTCCGTGTCGAGGCAAGTCACTCTTCGACTCGCCGGAGGGAACTGAATTGGTGAATGAAATGGTTGGCGAATGAAATGGATTGATGAATGACGTGTCGACTAGCCGACGCTTTCCGGATCAGAAGACCAGCGGCATTCGCGACAGCAGCGGATCATGATAATGCGGCTCGTGGCCGACGATCTCGTCGTTGGCGACCTGTTGAACCAGGTAGGCACGATGGATGCCGGCCCGTTTCAATTCGCCGTAGACGTCCTCGAGCGAACGAAACAGCATCGGCTTGCCGCGCCGGGTCAAGGCCTGCGTGGCGCCATCCCCGGGCTCCAGCATGACCTGATAGTAGCGACTGCCGGCATGGGCGATGACCCGTATTTCAAAGTCTTCATGGTGTCGCTGATAGTGTTCAAGCTCCTTGAGCTCCATGGTTCCCTCCTGTGGGTTGAGTATGGAATCGTTACGGCAGGCCGGCACTCCTTGCCGAACCTTTGACTAGCCGCTTCCCGAGTGCCGATGCGGAATCCGCCTCGGCCTTACCGGGACAATCGGCCAATTGAGCCGTATCTTTATTAAGACTATGTTGCACCACGAGAGTTCAGCGCGGGATTTCGTCGCTATTCGTGCGAACGGTCACGACAACGCGCCCATTCTCGGCCCGCTTGGCCGCACCTTTGAAGCGGCTCCAGAGATCACCGAAATTGTCGATCCGCGCGGTGGGTGGTACCCGCAACGCCGTGATGGAAAGCCGGGTGATGGGGAAGAATCGCCATTGATCGAAGCGATCCTTGGCATGAAAGCCGCCCGCCTGCCGTTCCGATTCCGGCAGCAACTGCAGGCTCTCATCGCGGAAGCAGCGCTGGATCCGGCTCAGTTTCGACTGCAAGCGGCTGTCGTCGTTGAACAGAAGAATGAAATCGTCGCCCCCGAGATGGCCCAGGAAGTCGTTCCGCCCCGCCGCATCGCTCAGCACTCTCGCCAGTGTCAGGATCATCTGGTCACCCATTGCGTAGCCGAAACGATCGTTGAACGGCTTGAAATGGTCCAGATCGAGATAACAGGCAACGAAGGGTCTTGCCTGGCCTCGATAATGTTCCAGCGCCGCACGGATCGGCCGATTTCCCGGAAGCTGAGTCAGCGGATTGGCCTGGCGGGCGATCTGGACCTGCTGTTCGGTAAAGAGCTGCAGAAGATTGATGACATGTCCGATGCCGAGATAGCGCCCGCCATCGGTAATGATGAAGTCCTCGTCACGCGTCGAGTCGTCGCGTCCGGTCACCTTGCGCGATACACGCTCGAGCGGTTCCCCCGCCTCGACGCAGAGGGCCCGTCTCTGCATGATCTTGTCGATGGACTGGCGGCCGTAGAGATCGAAGCCGAAGCGGTTGCCGAGCAAGGCCATCAATTGCCGGCGCCCGAGCAAGCCCACCGGCACTCCCTGCTCGTCGACCACCGCCAGGGCATTGGCCTCCGGCAGACGGCTGAAGCGCTCCGCGGCCTCTCCGATGCTGAGCGTGGCCATCAGCGCCGGCAAGGGTACGCATAGCCGGCGAATTTCCGTGGCTGCCGCCGCCGGACGACGCGATGCCGCCAGGGCGATCAGACGCGAATCCAGTACGTCACGCGATCGATGAGGCGCCGGTTCGGGACGAGCGAACAGCCACCCCTGGCAATAGTCGGCCCCGAGCTCGAGCAGGGTATCGAGCTCCTCCTCTCGTTCGACGCCCTCGGCAACCACGCGGCTTCCCAGGCTGTGTGCGATGTCGATGATCGACCGCACGAAGCGCCTTTTCACGCGGTCGCGATCCACTCCCGCCACGAAGTGGCGATCCAGCTTGACGTAGTCGGGGTTGAGCTGTGACCAGAGCCTGAGTCCGGCATAGCCGTCGCCAAGATCGTCGAGCGCGATGGAGAACCCCATCGACTGATAATGCTCGGCGGCTTCGGCCATCAGTTCTGGATCGATGCCGGGAGACTGCTCGGTAATTTCGATGACGATCTGGGACGGTGTCAGGCCATGATCGGACAGCAGTTGTAACGTCTGGCCGCTGATGTGGGCCGGGTCGATCAGCACTTCCGGACTGACATTGAGAAACAGCAGTTCATCCAGTCCCGTCTCGACCCAGCGCTCGAAGGCCCTCTCGCGACAGACCCGCTCCAGGGAAGCCAGCAGACCGCGGCCACGGGCCGTCTGGAACATTGCCAGCGGGCTGGAGAAGCGAGAGTCTCGCGGCCCGCGGGACAATGCCTCGTAAGCCAGCACCCGACCGGTGGCGACGGAGACGATAGGCTGAAAGTGCACGTTTAGATCGCGCTGGGCGATCAGGGCTTCGAGAGAGCCGGGGGCAAGAGAAACGGCGGATTGGTCCATGAACGCCATTGAGCCGCAAGGTCATGACAACATGGTGACACAAAACATTACATGGCAAGAGCGCGCCGTTTCAGGGACCGATCGACAGCCTACTGGTAAGCGGAAGGATCGATCGCCTTGCCCAGGGAGTTGCGGTCGATCCACTTTCCTGCCTTGGCTTCCTTGTAGCGGAATACGACCCGATCACCGACGGCTACCGGCAATTCGGCGTCTTCCGTCTGGTAGCTGTAAAGCTCGCCGTCGACGGTCAGCCAGTGACGGTAGAGATCCGGCATGCCCAGCCACTCCTTGAACGGCCCTTCCCGTTCGAGCTTTTCCAGTTGGCCGCGTACTTCGACCTTGGGCACACGCTGACGACGACCCCGCTGAAAACCGCCTGCCATGGTTTGACTCCTTGATGTCTTTTCTACGTCGGCGCTGCCGACATGTTTCGGTTGTATCGAACTGGACGTATCAAACTAGATGTATCTAACTGGACGTATCGCGAACTGGACGTACCGACTTATTCGTAGTGCTGACCATAACTATCCGGCGCCAGATCCTCGAAACGGGTGTACTTGCCGATGAATGCCATATGGACGGTACCGATCGGGCCGTTACGCTGCTTGCCGATAATCAGCTCCGCCAACCCCTTGTTGTCGGGATTGTCGGTATTGTAGACCTCGTCACGATAGACGAAGGCGATGACATCGGCATCCTGCTCGATGGCACCCGACTCACGCAGATCCGACATTACGGGCCGCTTGTTGGGACGCTGCTCCAGTGATCGGTTGAGCTGGGACAGCGACACCACCGGGCAGTTGAACTCCTTCGCGATGCCCTTCAGCGATCGCGAAATCTCGGAGATCTCTGCGGTACGATTCTCGGAAAGCCCCGGCACCTGCATCAGCTGCAGGTAGTCGATCATCACCAGACCGATATTGCCGTGCTCGCGAGCGATTCGGCGCACGCGGGAGCGCAATTCGTTGGGGGACAGCGCCGGAGTGTCGTCGATGAACAGCTGGCGATCCTTGAGCAGGTTGACCGCCGAAGTCAACCGTGGCCAGTCCTCGTCCTCGAGCTGGCCGGTTCGGACGCGTGTCTGATCGATCCTGCCCAGGGAAGAGAGCATGCGCAGCATCAACGACTCGGCGGGCATCTCCATCGAGAAGACGATGACCGGCTTGTCATTGGAGACGACGGCATGTTCGACCAGGTTCATGGCGAACGTCGTCTTGCCCATCGACGGGCGCCCGGCGATGATCACCAGGTCCGACGGCTGCAGACCCGATGTCATGTCGTCCAGATCGCGGAACCCGGTAGAGATCCCGGTCATCTGGCCCTTCATGTTGAACAGCTCGTCGATCCGATCGACGGCCTTGGTCAGCAGCTGGCTCATGCCGATGGGGCCACCGAACTTGGGCCGGGACTCGCTGATCTGGAATACCAGCCGTTCGGCTTCGTTGACCAGCTCGTCCGGCAGCCGCCCTTCCGGCGAATAGGCGCTGTCGGCGATCTGGCGCGAAGCCTGGATCAGCTTGCGCAACGTCGCTCGCTCGCGAACGATATCGGCATAGGCGCGGATATTGCTGGCAGAGGGCGTATTGCGTGCCAGCTCCGCCAGATAGGCGAGCCCGCCTACGCTTTCGAGCTGATCCCGGCGTTCGAGCGCTTCCGACAGGGTCACGACATCGAGCGGATGTGCGCTCTCGGCCAGCTCCGCCATCGCATTGAACGTCAACCGGTGCTCATGGCGGTAGAAGTCGTCTGCTACCAGACGTTCCGACACCGTATCCCAGCTGCTGTTGTCGAGCATCAGCCCGCCCAGTACCGACTGCTCCGCCTCGAGCGAGTGCGGCGGTACCTTCAGCTGCGCGGTTTCCTGATCGTTGTCGACGCGTTGGTTCATGCTTGGCGTTCACCTATGTCATCTTGCGCTGAATGATCGTGCGCTGGACAAGCGGAATTGGTCTAGGCCTATTCTACCTAGGGCCTGTTGCCGTTTCATGCCCGCCTTCAGGTGGCGCGGCAAATGGCGCCATGCGGCGCGGCAACGCAGTTCACGCTGAAATAGCAACAGACCCTGGCCGGTCGCGGCCATCGCCACGCCGGCCGATCACGAAAAAGGCACGCAGGGCGTGAGCCCTGCGTGCCTTGAGCCAGACGTCAATCGACGATAGCAGTCGAGATTTTACTCGGCTACGACCACGACACGAACGCTGGAAGTGACTTCGGCGTGCAGCTGCAGCGCGATGTCGTATTCGCCAGTCTGACGAAGCGGGCCTTCCGGCATGCGAACTTCGCTCTTGGCGACTTCGATACCGGCCTGTGCCATGGCTTCGGCCAGATCGCGCGGACCGATGGAACCGAACAGCTTGCCTTCGTCACCCGCCTTGGCGACCAGAGACAGCTCGATTTCGGCGAGCTGAGCGGCGCGTGTTTCGGCCTGAGCCTTGCGCTCGGCAGCCTGGGCTTCGAGCTCGGCGCGCTGCGCTTCGAACGCTTCGACGTTGTCTTTGGTTGCCGGTACGGCCAGGCCGTAGGGAACCAGGTAATTACGGCCGTAACCGGGCTTGACGGTGACCTTGTCACCCAGATCGCCCAGCTTGCCGATGTTATCGAGCAGAATGACTTCCATTCTCGTGAACCTCTCGTCAATCACTGCGTGTCAGACGACCGCGAAAATCCGCGAAGGTATCTACCAACGCCAACAGCAGTACAATCAGAATCGTGGGCCAGGTGGTCAACAGCAAGGCATAGAAGCCTACCAGCCAGAACCCGCTCATTCCCTTCAAACCGATAAACCCATGTACCAGCGCCACACCGGCGACCAGTAACGGCACCCAAGCCAGCAGGCTGGCAGCGGGGACGGCCAGCACTACACCCAGCACCATCAGCGCGATCAGCAGCAGGAGCTGCTTCCGCGAGAGCCTCAGCGCGTGAAACTCTTCGCGGAACCCGCCCGGATTGTAGAGCCCGGCCTGCCAGCTACGAGCCAATGCCAGGCAGGCAATGCCGGCGAGCAATACCACCAGGCCGGTCGCACCGCCGATCACCAGCGCTGCCATCATTTCGGTATCGACGCCCTGCGCCGATAGCTGATCCAGCATGCGGGCAACCTCTGACGAGCTTTGGCGAAGCTCCGTCAGCAGCGATCCGGTGCCGCCCGCCGGGAGAAAGATCCCCAGCTGGACCATCACCATGCAGACCACGCTGCCGACGATCAGGGCTTCCGCCCAGCGCATGCGCGATCGCAGTACCGTCGCCATCAGCGTTACCAGCAGAATGCTGGCCAGCGGCACCGCGTCGCCCTGCACCCACCACCAGCCGGCAGGCAGCGCCGCTGCGATCAGTACCGGTGCTGCGGTCGTCATGCCTCGACGCAGCGTGACGAGCCCCGCCACGGCAGCGCTGAACCAGAATAGCCAAGGCACCAGCGCTGTCAGTGCGGCTGCCGCAACGGCCTGCGGCGTACCGCGCATGATCCAACGGGCCAGTACCAGCATGATGCCTCGCTGTGGTTTACCGAAACCTGGGTTTACCGGAACCCGGGTTTACCGATCAAGGATATCGAATCAGGGTTTACTGGTGGCTGTCGGAGTACGGCAGCAGCGCCAGATAACGCGCCCGCTTGATAGCGGTGGACAGCTGACGCTGGTAGCGTGCCTGGGTACCCGTAATACGGCTCGGAACGATCTTGCCGGTTTCGGTGACGTAGGCCTTCAGCGTATCGATGTCTTTGTAGTCGATGTACTTCACGCCTTCGGCGGTGAAGCGGCAGAACTTACGGCGACGGAAAAAACGTGCCATGAGAGTCTCTCCTTAGCGAAATCGGATCAGTTGGTTTCTGCGGCAGTTTCGGAGCGCTCGGGGCGCTCGGAACGCTCACGATCGCCACGCTCGGAGGACTTGTCGTCACGGCGACGGCTCTTTTCTTCAGCCGGCTTCATCATCGGCGAGGCTTCGGTCACGGCCTCTTTGCTGCGCACGATCATGCTGCGGATGATGGCATCGTTGAAGCGGAAGATGTTCTCGATCTCGTCGAGGGTCTCGCCGCTGCATTCGATGTTCATCAGCACGTAATGTGCCTTGTGGATCTTGTTGATCGGGTAGGCCAAGTGACGGCGACCCCAGTCTTCGAGACGATGCACGGTGCCACCGTTTTCGGTCACGAGGCTGGTGTAGCGCTCGACCATGGCGGGAACCTGCTCGCTCTGGTCCGGATGGACCATGAACACGATTTCATAATGACGCATGTTAGCTCCTTTCGGTTTGGCAGCTTCCGCGCGGTGCCGATCATCAATAGAGGGCCACCACGAGAAGCAAGGAGTCGATACCGGATTGCGGTACTCGACCGCATCTATATCCGAATATTCAGACCAATTGGCGCTCTATCCCGGCGCTCCCGAGCCGTCAGGCGAACCTGGCGCATCAGGCATCTCCGGAACAGAGCCGCATTCCATGAGCATAGCCTGCCCATAGAACCGCGCAATTGTAGAGACAGGGGCCACCGGGTGCAAGTTTAACCGGCGGCAACGAGCCCGCGCTGGCGGACGGCTTCGAACAGGCAAATCCCGGTGGCAACCGAGACGTTAAGACTGGAAACCCCGCCCTGCATCGGCAATTTGACCAGGCCGTCGCAGGCTTCGCGAGTCAGGCGGCGCAGGCCCTTGCCTTCCGCGCCCATCACCAGCGCACAGGGCACGGTGAAATCGGCGTCATAGACGAGCGCATCGGCCTCGCCGGCGGTGCCGGTGATCCAGACGCCCTGCTGCTTGAGCTTCTCCATGCAGCGCGCCAGGTTGGTGACCTGAAACACCGGCACGAGTTCGGCCGCGCCACAGGCCACCTTGCGTACGGTGGCGTTCAGCGGTGCAGACTTGTCCTTGGGCACGATCACGCCATTGACGCCGGCAGCATCGGCACTGCGCAGGCAAGCGCCCAGGTTGTGCGGGTCAGTGACGCCATCGAGGATCAGCAGCAGCGGGGGCTTGTCCGCCAGCCACTGCTCAAGACGCCACCACAAGGTAGTTTCGCTCTCCGCGACCAGCGGTTCGCAGAACCCGATCACCCCCTGATGGGCGGCCTGGTTGGAAATCCCGTCCAGTGTTTCTCGCGTCACCCGCTTCAAATCACAGCCCGCCGCGTGAGCCAGCTGTAAAAGGGCTTCCAGGCGGTGCTCGGCGTGCCCCTGCTGAATCCACAGCACCTTGGGCGGCTGGCCCCGTTCGAGCGACGCCCGAACGGCATGTACGCCATAGACCGGCTCCAGCCCGTCTGGCGTGCGGGGACGTTCCCCCGTTCTGGCCGATTGACGCCGGTTCGCTGAACGACTCATGGCATCACCCACCCTGGACCATCCGGTGCGCCTCTAACGATCGACGTGCTCATCGCTTGCCTCGACGCTGACGCGGGCCACGAGACCGGCGCTTGGGCGCACCGCCCTCTTCGTTGCCGGCAGAGGCGCCCTGACGCTCGCGTTTGCCGGGGCGATTCTTGCCCGATGACTTCCTGGCCGGGGCAGCGCTGTCGCCGGCTCCGGCACCGGGCTTGTGACTGCGTGGCGTGCGGTGATGACGCGGTGTCGCATCGGCCAGATCGAAATCGATCTTGCGGTCGTCGAGGTCCACCCGCGCCACGCGAACGGTCACGCCGTCGCCCAGGCGATAGGCCACGCCGCTGCGCTCGCCCTTGAGGCGGTGTTTCTCGGCTTCATAGTGATAGTAGTCGGATGGCAGGGAGGTGACGTGCACCAGCCCTTCCACGTAGACGTCGTCGAGGCGCACGAAAATTCCGAACTGCGTCACCGAGGCGATCGTGCCTTCGTAGACCTCGCCGACCTTGTCCGAGAGGAACTCGCACTTCAGCCAGTCGGTCACGTCACGGGTCGCCTCGTCGGCGCGGCGCTCGGTCATCGAGCAGTGCTCGCCTAGCTCGATCATCTGCTCGAAGGTATACGGGCACCAGGTGGAGGGTTTTTCCACTGGCGCACCCTCGGCACGCAGCACGGTCTGGGTCTGACGCGGTCCCCGGATGACGGAACGGATCGCACGATGGACCAGCAGATCGGGATAGCGGCGGATCGGCGAGGTGAAATGCGCATAGGCCTGATAGGCGAGCCCGAAGTGCCCGTCGTTCTGCGGCGAATAGACGGCCTGGCTCATCGAACGCAGCATCACGGTCTGGATGATGTCGAAATCCGGGCGATCCTGGATCACCTCTCGCAGCGCCTGATAGTCCTTGGGCGTCGGCTCGTCGCCGCCACCCAGGGTCAGGCCCAGCTCACCCAGGAACACGCGCAGGTTCTCCAGTCGCTCCGAGGCTGGCGACTGGTGAACACGATAGAGCGCGGGCAGGTCATGCTTGTCGAGGAAGCGAGCCGTGGCCACGTTGGCGGCCAGCATGCACTCCTCGATCAGCTTGTGGGCGTCGTTGCGGGTGCGCGGAACGATCTTCTCGATCTTGCGCTCGTCGTTGAAGACGATCTGCGTTTCGGTGGTATCGAAGTCGATGGCGCCACGCACTTCCCGCGCCTTGCGCAGCACCTTGTAGAGCGCGTGCAAATTCTCGAGCGACGGCACCAGCTCGCGATACTGCTCGCGTAGCGCCACTCCCTCTTCGCTGTCCGGCTCCTCCAGCATGGTGCCGACCTGGTTGTAGGTCAGTCGCGCATGAGACTGGATCACCGCCTCGTAGAACTTGTAGCGGCTGATCGTGCCGTTCTGCGAAATGTTCATCTCGCAGACCATGGTCAGGCGATCGACGTGCGGATTGAGCGAACAGAGCCCGTTGGAAAGCAGCTCCGGCAGCATCGGCACGACCTGGCCGGGGAAGTAGACCGAGTTGCCGCGAATGTGGGCCTCGTTATCCAGCGAACTGCCGCCACGGACGTAATGGGAAACATCGGCAATCGCCACGACCAGTTTCCAGCTCCCGGCTTTCGTCTTCCAGGCACAGACGGCGTCGTCGAAATCCTTGGCGTCTTCGCCGTCGATGGTCACCAGCGGCATCTCGCGCAGGTCGATGCGCGCCACCTTGTCCTCTTCCTTCACTTCGGCCGACATGCCAGCGATCTGATGCTCCACTTCCGGCGGGAACTCTGCCGGGATATCGTGGGAACGAATCGCGATATCGATCTCGAGACCGGGGTCCATCCTCTCCCCCAGGATCTCCACCACCTCGCCGACCGGCTGCTTGCGAGTTTCCGGCTGCTGGGTGATGCGCACCGACACGATCTGGCCGTCTCTTGCCCCACCGCTGACGCTGTGCGGGATGATCACTTCCTGGCTGATGCGGGAATTTTCCGGTATCAGCACGGCGAATTCCGAAGTGTTCTGACGGAACACGCCAACCAGCGTCTGGGTATTGCGCGCCAGCACTTCGGCGATGGTGCCTTCGGCGCGGCCACGACGATCCTGACCGCTGATGCGTGCCAGCACTACGTCGCCATCGAAGACGCGGCGCATCTGGCGCGGCGGCAACACCAGGTCGGGCTTGACGCCATCATGGCGAATCAGAAAGCCCATGCCGTCCCGGTGGCCCTGCACCCGGCCCTTGATCAGGTCGAGCTTGTCGATCAGGGCATAGGCGCCCTTGCGGTCCCTGAGGATCTGACCGTCGCGCTCCATGGCGGCCAGGCGCCGACGCACGGCTTCCAGCTGGTTCTCGTCCTCGAGCCCCAGCATGGCGCTCATGTTTTCATGAGTAATCGGCTTGCCGTACTCCTCCAGACGCGACAGCAGGTATTCGCGACTGGGCACGGGGTTATCGTATTTCTGGGTTTCGCGAGCCGCGTGCGGATCATCGTTCAACGTCCAATGAGTCATGCAACCATCATCCTTGCGTTGAGCCAGCGGGGCCTGGGTTGTAGAGAATAGTCACGCGGCGGGCGGCCTGGGCCGTTCGATTTTTTGGGATTCATGCCCCAAGTATAGCGGCCACGTCTGCTCGACCCAACCATGCACTGTCCAACGTGACCAATTGCCGTGCCGACGGCGCGTATCGCCGCAACACCAGGTGATGCCGGAGCGAAACAGATACCGCACACGAGAGGCTTGCATTCGAACACAGAGTCGGTATTATGCATCGCGCCTTGGCCCAGATGGCGGAATTGGTAGACGCGCTAGCTTCAGGTGCTAGTGTCCTTACGGACGTGGAGGTTCAAGTCCTCTTCTGGGCACCATCGCTTACGGCGGTGGGGATTTCGGGAATGAAATTCGCGAAATCCATGCATTCAAGGCCGGATAAGCCCGGATGGCGGAATTGGTAGACGCGCTAGCTTCAGGTGCTAGTGTCCTTACGGACGTGGAGGTTCAAGTCCTCTTCCGGGCACCATCCAGACTGCAGTATCAGATTTGCATGACACGCCCAGGTGGCGGAATTGGTAGACGCGCTAGCTTCAGGTGCTAGTGTCCTTACGGACGTGGAGGTTCAAGTCCTCTCCTGGGCACCATGTGTCATGTGATCGTTTCCTCGCGACACTCTGCTTCATCTCTTGTCATTGTTTCTGCTTTTCCCGTTTTTCAACGCCCTCCTGTTTCATCAACACCTTTCTGTTTCATCAACGCTCGGCATCAAGACGCAGGCTCGACGACGCCCACGGACGTTACTGATAACGCCCCGGACGTGTCGAAACGGCCTCCAGCCCCCAACCGGCGGTCTCTACGCGCCCTTCCATTCGACGCTCGACGGAGTCGGCCAGTTGCGGGAAGAAATCGAGCCCGGTACGCGCCTCGAGTTCGTCGATGGTGATCAGGAAACGGTCCAGCGGCTCGTTGCCGGCCACGTTCTGGGGCATGAAAAACGCCAGCGCCCGCGGCGTTTGATCGGGAACGACCACTATCTTGTAGAAGCCCACGGGGATCTGGGTAAAGCCCACCCGATGCAGCAGTTGATCATCGAAGACTGGCCCGGTAATGACCCACACGCGACCGAAACGCGGCACGAAGTCATCGATGACGGCTTCTTCCAGGCGTTGCCACAGCTGCCGATTGAGCTTGGGCCGTTGCGGGGTGATGTTGGTCATCAGGAAGCTGGCCAGCTGCGCATCGCGGCCGTGAACGACCGACATCGCATAATTCGGCGCCAGATGCCCCCGATCGTAGCCACTATGGGTGTAGTCATCACTGCTGATCGGCCACAGGCTACGCCAGTCGGACTCGAAGCGATCGGGCCGCGGCTGGCTATGGGGATCATCGACACGATTCAGGACATAGCCCGCCCACAGCGCCTCGCCCCGCACGTCCGACCACCCCACCAAGAAGCCGTCGTTGCGCAGCACGCGGTTCCAGCCCCGCCAGTCGTTCCACTGCCACTCGGGCACGCCCATCCAGCTTAGCCGGTCGCGAACATCGCCTTCCTGCCAGTACCACAGCCCGCTGATGACGACGACAAAAACAAGCCCTATCCGAGACGAGCGAGCCAACTGCCCCAGCAGTCCTCGCCTTCGACGACGCGCCACCGGAACTCAGAGGCCGACGGAGAACATGGCATCGAGGTCGTGGCGCGAATGCACCTGCATGGCATTGAGCGTCTCGGTATCGCGAATCCCCTCGACGCTCATCAGGCGCTCGGTCACCAGCGTGGCCAAGGACTCGAAATCCCGCGTGCGGGCAATGGCAATCAGGTCATAGCGACCGCAGGTCGAATAGACTTCGCTGATTCCCTCCAGGTCGGCCAGCTGTTCGGCGACACCGCGAATCCGGCCCTTTTCGACATTGATCAGAATGACGGCGTTCTGCATTTCCCTCTCCCACCGAATCAGGCCCGCAACCGGCAGACCCATAACCAGAATGATAGCGATCGGGCGAGTATATCAGCTCTGCGACTGGGCATGCCGCACGGGCGTATTCACGCCGATTCTCGCGTCGGCTCGGGAATCGGCCATTGATAGCGGCGCACGATATCGCCTTCTTCCGTCGATTCGAGCTTGATGGGAAATCCCCACAGCTGGTGCAGATAGCGCATGACCGGAAACAGGCTCTGCCCCAGCGGACGCCGACGATCCTGCACATGGCGCAGCGTCAGCGATCGATCGCCACGAATGTCGGCTTCCCAGACCTGGATGTTGGGCTCGCGAGCGGATAGCGCGTACTGCACGCTCAACGCCTCGCGGATCCGGCGATAGCCACGGTCGTCGTGAATCGCCTCGATCTGGAGGCTGTCGTCGCGGTCATCATCGACCAGGCTGAAGAGCTTGAGATCGCGAATCACCTTGGGCGACAGGAACTGCTGAATGAACGATTCGTCCTTGAAGTTCTGCATCGCGAAATGCAGCGTCTCCAGCCAGTCGCTGCCGGCGATGTCGGGGAACCACTCGCGGTCTTCTTCGGTCGGTGCCCGGCAGATGCGCTGGATATCGCTGAACATCGCGAATCCCAGCGCATACGGATTGATGCCGTTGAAATAAGGGCTGTCGAAACCCGGCTGGGTGATGACCGAGGTATGCGACTGCAGGAACTCGAGCATGATGCCCTCGTCGATCAGGCCGTCGTCATAAAGGCGGTTCATCAAGGTGTAGTGCCAGAACGTCGCCCAGCCCTCGTTCATTACCTGGGTCTGACGCTGCGGATAGAAATACTGGGCAAGCTTGCGCACGATACGCACGATCTCGCGCTGCCAGGGCTCCAGCAGCGGCGCATTCTTCTCGAGGAAATAGAGCAGGTTTTCCTGCGGCTCGCTGGGATAGCGACCGTGACGATGGAGCCCCAGCGGATCGTTCTCGTGATCATGCAGCGGCTCCTGGGCCAGCTCGCTCACTACCGGCGGAATCGTGCTCCAGAGTCGGTTGACCTGCGTCTGCAGATACGCCTCCCGCTCCTCCTGACGACGCGCTTCTTCATCGGCCGAAATCGGCGAAGGCCGCTTGTAGCGATCGACGCCGTAGTTCTGCAGGGCATGACAGGCATCGAGCAACTGCTCGACGGCCTCGACTCCGTGACGCTCTTCACACTTGGCGACATAACTGCGCGCAAAGACCAGATAATCGACGATCGCCGAGGCATCGGTCCAGGTCCGGAACAGGTAGTTGCCCTTGAAGAACGAATTGTGCCCGTAGCAGGCGTGCGCGATGACCAGCACCTGCATCATCAGCGAATTCTCTTCCATCAGATAGGCGATGCAGGGATCGGAATTGATCACCAGTTCGTAGGCCAGCCCCATCTGGCCACGACGGTAGGCCTGCTCCACCGACAGGAACTGCTTGCCGAACGACCAGTGGTGATAGCCGATCGGCATGCCCACGCTGGCGTAGGCATCCATCATCTGCTCGGAGGTAATGATCTCTATCTGGTTGGGGTAGGTGTCCAACCGATACTCCCTGGCCAACTCGGCGATGGCACGCTCGTAGGACTCGAGCGCCTCGAAGTTCCAATCCGAACCGGTGGCTATGGGCTTGCGTCGCGTCATCGTGGTTTCCTCGCTGCGTCCGTCCCATCCTGCTGCCCGCGATATCGATGTCAGCCTTGCGCACGCTGCCGAAAGAGCTCGCGGAAGACCGGATAGATATCTTCCGCCTGAACGATCTGCTGCATGGCGAAGCGCTCGGGATAGGCCGCCCGCACCGTATCGTAGGCCTCCCACAGCGCCTGGTGGGCATGAGGCGTGATCTCCACGTAGGTGAAGTACTGCAACTTGCGCATCAACGATTCATTGAGCAGCTCGAGACAGGTCGACGAGTCGTCATCCCAGTTGTCGCCGTCGCTGGCCTGGGCCACGTAGAGATTCCACTGTTCGGGCGCGTAGCGCGCCTCGATGATGCTGTTGACCAGCGTCAGGGCACTGGAGACGATCGTGCCGCCAGTCTCCCGCGAATAGAAGAACTCCTCTTCGTCGACCTCCTTGGCCACGGTGTGGTGGCGCACGAACACCAGCTCGACCTTCTCGTAATTGCGTTCAAGAAACAGATAGAGCAGCAGGAAGAAGCGTTTGCCGATATCCTTGTGCGCCTGGGTCATCGAGCCGGAGACGTCCATGATGCAGAACATCACGGCCTGGTTCGATGGCATCGGCTGATGCGTGAGGTGGTTGTAGCGCAGGTCGTAGGTATCCAGGAACGGAATCGACGCGATCCGCTTCTCCAGCCGGGTGATTTCGGATTTCAGCTCATCGATACGCGCCGGATTGCGCAACACCGGGTCCTTTCGCTCTTCGATGTCGAGCGCCTCCTGGGCCTCGCGCAGCGCTCGTTTCAATGGCGCCCGCATGCCGATACGCCGAGCCTGGGCCTCGCGCATCGAACGCACGATATTGATGCGTGCCGGCACGCCCTCCTTGGAGATGCCTGCCCTTACCGGCCGGGTCTCCTCCAGGACCTGCAGCTGCTTGCGCTCCAGATGCGGCAGCTCCAGGCCATCGAAGACGAAATCGAGAAACTCTTCTCGTGACAGCGAGAACACGAACTCGTCCATGCCCTCGCCCTGATTCCCTGCCTGACCCTCGCCACTGCCGCCACCACCGCCTCCGCCCCCGGGGCGGCGCAACCGATCCCCCTCGGCAAACTCCTTGTTTCCCGGACTCACTACCGTACGCCGGCCACCCGGCCCATGTTGAAACGAGGGCTCGGAGATGTCCTTGGTGGGAATCGAGACTTTTTCGCCGCGCTCCATATCGGTGATCGAGCGCCGATTCACCGACTCTTCCACGGCGCGCTTGATGTGGAAACGATAGCGCTGCAAGAACCGTTGACGATTGACCGCACTCTTGTGGCGTGCGTTGGGGCGTCGATCGATGAAGTAACTCATGGCACCTCCCACAGACTGGCTGCGATAGCGGCCATCCGAGAATGGCCTTCAGCCTCGGGGAGCGCGGCCCGACTCGCAGCCGCCGCTCCTGCTGACATCAACTAACCACGCGCTAGTGCGACTTGCGCACCCGCAGATACCATTCGGAGAGCAGGCGCACCTGCTTTTCGGTGTAGCCGCGCTGCACCATGCGATCGACGAAATCCTCGTGCTTGCGCTGATCCGACGCCGACGCCTTGGCATTGAACGAGATGACCGGCAGCAACTCCTCGGTATTGGCGAACATCTTGTGCTCGATCACGCCGCGGAGCTTCTCGTAGGACTGCCAGCTCGGGTTCATGCCGTTGTTGTGGGCACGAGCGCGCAGCACGAAATTGACGACCTCGTGGCGGAAGTCCTTGGGGTTGGAGATCCCGGCGGGCTTCTCGATCTTCTCGAGATCCTCGTTGAGCGACTGCCGGTCGAACAGCTCGCCGGTCTCCGGATCGCGATACTCCTGGTCCTGGATCCAGAAGTCGGCGTAGGTCACGTAGCGGTCGAAGATGTTCTGGCCGTACTCGGTATAGGACTCGAGATACGCAGTCTGGATCTCCTTGCCGATGAAATCGACGTAGCGTGGCGCCAGGTACTCCTTGATGAACCGCAGGTAGCGCTCGTGGACCTCCTTGGGCAACTGTTCGCGTTCCAGCGCCTGCTCCAGCACGTAAAGCAGATGCACCGGGTTGGCGGCGATCTCGTGGGCATCGAAGTTGAACACCTTGGAGAGGATCTTGAAGGCGAAACGCGTGGAGAGTCCGTTCATGCCTTCATCGACCCCGGCCGCGTCACGGTACTCCTGGATCGACTTGGCCTTGGGATCGGTATCCTTCAGGTTCTCGCCATCGTAGACCCGCATCTTCGAATAGATGCTCGAGTTTTCCGGCTCCTTGAGCCGCGACAGCACCGAAAACTGCGCCAGCATGCGCAGCGTATCCGGCGCGCAGGGGGCTTCGTTGAGCGACGAATGCTCCAGCAGCTTCTGATAGATCTTGATCTCTTCGGAAACGCGCAGGCAGTAAGGCACCTTGACGATATAGACGCGGTCGAGAAATGCCTCGTTGTTGCGGTTGTTACGGAACTGCTGCCACTCGCTCTCGTTGGAGTGAGCCATGATAATGCCATCGAAGGGAATGGCCCCCATGCCCTCGGTAGGGTTGTAGTTCCCCTCCTGCGTGGCCGTGAGCAGCGGATGCAGCACCTTGATCGGCGCCTTGAACATCTCGACGAACTCCATCAGCCCCTGGTTGGCCTTGCACAGGCCGCCGGAGAAGCTGTAGGCATCCGGATCGTCCTGGGAATAGAGCTCCAACTGGCGGATATCGACCTTGCCCACCAGAGACGAGATATCCTGGTTGTTCTCGTCGCCCGGCTCGGTCTTGGACACCGCAATCTGATTGAGTCGCGACGGATGCAGACGCACCACGCGGAACTGCGACAGATCGCCGCCGTACTCCTTGAGGCGCTTGGCGGCCCAGGGCGACATCGGCCCCCGCAGATGGCGCTGCGGAATGTTGTATTCCTTCTCGAGCAACTCGCCATCCTCTTCCGGCGAGAACAGCCCGAGCGGCGACTCGTAGACCGGCGAATCCTTGATCGCGTAGAACGGCACACGCTCCATGAGCAGCTTGAGGCGCTCGGCCAGCGACGACTTGCCGCCACCGACCGGGCCCAGCAGGTAGAGAATCTGCTTGCGCTCCTCGAGCCCCTGAGCCGCATGCCGGAAGTAGGCAACGATCTGTTCGATCGCCTCTTCCATGCCATAGAACTCGGCAAAGGCGGGATAGCGGCGAATGACCTTGTTGGAAAAAATACGGGAAAGGCGAGGGTCCTTGGCCGTGTCGATCGCTTCCGGTTCCCCGATGGCACTCAGCATCCGCTCGGCGGCGTTGGCGTAGACACGGGGATCCTTCCGGCACAGCTCTAGATATTCCTGCAGGCTCATTTCTTCCTGTTGAACCTGTTCGTAACGGCTCTGCACGTGATCGAAGATGCTCATGGAAGCCTCCTGGTCATGACCCCCAACCGCGCAGGACGGATGCCCTGCCAGCCGGGCTAGCTGACTAACAGCATAGACAGACATAGACAGATGCACGAAGCGTCGGGCAGACCCGTTTCGCGAGTCTTTTCAACGCAGCGTCGGAACACACGCTTTAGAACACGCTACCACGATCCGGTTTCGATGCACGGGGAATTTTGCGCCGACAAAACGCGCCGCATCGCGCGGTTTTCGGTAACTCACAGAAAAATCACGACAAAATTCTTTCGCGAATCGAGCAAGGAGAAAAAGACGGGAAAACCGGCGCCCGAGCCCTCAGGGCGCCGGCCTGCATCAGGGCGCGTCGAAAGCGGCCCGGGCGTCGGCCAATAGCTGGTCGAGCAGCTCTGACGTGGTATTCCAGGAGCACACGAATCGCGCACCGCCAGCGCCGATGAAGGTGTAGAAGGTCCAGCCCTTGGCGCGCAATTGCGAAATGACCGGCTCGGGCAGGCTGACGAAGACGCTGTTGGCCTGCGTCGGAAACATCAGCGAAGCACCGGGTAGCGCGGCCAGCCCGTCGGCGAGATAACGCGCCATGGCATTGGCATGATCGGCATTGCTTTTCCAGGCGCCGGACTCGAGCAGCCCCAGCCAAGGGGCGGCGATGAAGCGCATCTTGGATGCCAGCTGTCCCGCCTGCTTGCAGCGGTAGGCGAAGTCCTCGGCCAGTTCCTTGTTGAAGAACAGGATCGCCTCGCCCATCGGCAAGCCGTTCTTGGTACCGGAGAAACAGAGCACGTCGACACCGGCCTGCCAGGTCAGCTCTGCCGGAGACGCCTCCAAGGCACTGCAGGCATTGGCGAAGCGCGCCCCGTCCATGTGGACACGCAGGTCGTACTTGTCCGCGACGGTGCGGATCGCCAGCAGCTCCTCGCGGGAGTAGACGGTGCCCACCTCGGTGGCCTGGGTGATCGAGACGACCCGCGGCTTGGGATAGTGAATGTCGTTACGCTTCACCACCAGCCGCTCGATGCCTTCGGGCGTCAGCTTGCCATCTTCGCCGGGGCTGGTCAGCAGCTTGGAGCCGTTGGAAAAGAACTCCGGCCCGCCGCACTCGTCGGTCTCGATATGAGCCAGTTCGTGACAGATCACGCTGTGATAGCTCTGGCCCAGCGCCGCCAGCGACAGCGAGTTGGCGGCGGTGCCGTTGAAGACGAAGAAGACGTCACAGTCGTAATCGAACAGTTCGCGGAAGCGGTCTGCGGCGCGGTGGGTCCAGGCATCGTTGCCGTAAGCGAGATCATCGCTGGCATTCGCCCGGATCAAGTAATCGAGGGCTTCCGGGCAGATGCCGGAGGTGTTATCGCTCGCCAGATAGCGAGGGTTACAATCGGATGTCATCTGGGGGTCCTTGTACGATCCCTCCATCGAGAAAAAGCGACCAAGGCCGGTCACGGCACGAGAGTCTGCGTTTTCTGAGGGTCAGGCATGGCGGTCGCAAGACACGGCAGCCTGAATAACAAGAAGCGCGACCCGGGGAGCGACGGGGTCGCCGTCGCACGGCTCGCGCTCACTGGTGAAATTCCAGTCTAACACCTGTCTTCCACGCTCGGCAGCGCACGAGCACTCGCCACTCACGCTGACTCAACGCAACCGGCCCCAGCTCATAGACTCGCCGCCAGTCGCACGCCCTGCTCGATGGCACGCTTGGCATCGAGCTCAGCAGCCAGATCGGCACCGCCGATTCGATGAGCCCTCACGCCGCTTGCGACCAGCGCCTCATGAAGTGTCTGCTGCGACTCCTGACCCGCACAGACCACGATATTGTCGACCGCCAATAGCCTGGCCTCCCCGTTGACGCTGACATGCAATCCATCATCGTCAATATGCTGATAGACGCAGCCCGACAACGTTTCGACCCGGCGCGCCCGCAGCGCGGCACGATGAACCCAGCCGGTGGTCACGCCAAGTCCTTCGCCCGGCTTGCCGGCCTTGCGCTGTAGCAGCGTGATCTGGCGCGGCACCGCTGGCGGCACCCGCGGCTTCAGCCCGCCAGCGGTAGCCACCGACAGGTCAACGCCCCACTCGTCGCACCAGCGCTCGACGTCCTCGGCAGGCGAGTCCGCATGGGCCAGCAGTTCGGCCACATCGAAACCGATCCCGCCGGCACCGATGATCGCCACTCGTCGCCCCACTCGCTCGGGATGCTGGATCGCCACGGGATAGGGCAGCACGCTGGGGTGATCGATGCCTTCGATCTCGAGCTCGCGAGGCTTGACGCCGGTAGCGATGACAACCTCGTCGAAGCCCCGCAATTGCTGGACATCGGCTTGGGTATCGAGACGCAATTCCACGCCGCGCAGCGTCAGCTGAGTGGTGAAATAGCGCAAAGTCTCGGCGAACTCCTCCTTTCCCGGGATCCGCTGCGCCAACCGGAACTGGCCGCCAATCTTTGAATCACGCTCGAACAGCGTGACCCGATGCCCACGCTCGGCGCAGGCAACGGCGGCAGCCAGCCCGGCCGGGCCGGCTCCCACTACGGCGATCCGTCTGGGCGTATCGGTCGGTGTCAGCGTCAGCTCGGTTTCGTGGCAAGCGCGCGGATTGACCAGGCAGGAAGTCAGCTTGCCCTTGAAGGTGTGATCGAGACAGGCCTGATTGCAGGCGATACAGGTGTTGATCTCGTCGACCCGGCCCTGCTCGGCCTTGCTCATCCACGCCGGATCGGCCAGGAAGGGACGCGCCATCGACACCAGATCGGCATGCCCTTCGGCCAGCACCGCCTCCGCCACCGCCGGCATGTTGATACGATTGGTCGCGATCAGCGGTATCGAAATCGCCTCGCGTACCGCCCGGCTGACGGGAACGAACGCCGCACGCGGCATACTGGTGACGATGGTCGGCACCCGCGCCTCATGCCAACCGATGCCGCTGTTGATCATGTCCGCCCCGGCGCCTTCTATCGCCTGCGCCAGCGCCACGATCTCCTCTCGGGTGCTACCCTCCTCGACCAGATCGATCATCGACAGTCGAAAGATCAGCAGGAAATCCGTGCCGCAGGCTTCGCGAATCCGTCGCACGATCTCGATCGCGAAGCGCCGGCGCCCCGCGCTATCGCCGCCCCAGGCGTCATCGCGATGGTTGGTACGGCGGCAAAGGAACTGATTGATCAGGTAACCTTCCGAGCCCATGATCTCGACGCCGTCGTACCCGGCGGCCTGGGCCAGCCTGACGCAGCGGACGAAGTCGTCGATCTGCCGCTCGACCTCGTCGCCCTTCAGCGCACGTGGCGTGAAACGGTTGATCGGCGCGGCGATCGCCGAGGGCGCCACCAGATCCGGCGAATAGGCGTAGCGGCCCGCATGCAGTATCTGCAGGCAGACATGAGCGCCGTGGGCGTGCACTGCTTCCACGACGGGGCGATGCCGCTCGACCTCGGCGCGATTGGTGAGCTTGGCTGCGCCCTGGAAGACCGCCCCTTCCGCATTGGGCGCGATGCCGCCGGTAACGATCAAGCCGACACCGTGACGCGCCCGTTCCGCATAGAACGCCGCCAGACGCTCGAAGCCGTTCGGCGCTTCTTCCAGATTGGTATGCATCGACCCCATCACCACGCGATTGCGCAGTGTCAACGAGCCGACTTGCAGAGGGCGAAAGAGATGGGGAAAACGCGTCACGGTCGGATCCACTCATGTCGGGGCGCTTACCGCCGATAGCGGCTTTCAAACGCACGTATGAACATCAGTGTAACGAAAACGCCGACGGGAACCATTCCACCAAAGCGGTATCAGGGTGCGGCCGAGGACGAGCAGCGCTGAGCCGAACGGAACAAGACAAGGCAAAACAAGACAGATCGATAAAATACGAGCGAGGCTGGGGCACGAAGACTGTCGAATGGCGTGAAGACTATCGAATGGCGCGAAGACCGCCGAATGGCGTGAAAACATCGAATGAGTCACGCGTCGGCTTGACGACATCGCAACAGCGGAGAAAACGGCGAGGAGATGCTCGGAACAGAAGACGTCGATGGCGGACCGGACGGGACTCGAACCCGCGACCTCCGGCGTGACAGGCCGGCATTCTAACCAGCTGAACTACCGGTC
>NZ_MCAP01000013.1:0-78100 GCF_001858555.1 Salinicola sp. MIT1003 | reverse complement strand
CCCCTCTGGTGTAGTGGTCCAGGACACCGCCCTTTCACGGCGGTAACAGGGGTTCGAACCCCCTATGGGACGCCACTCGGTTCAAGCGAAGTACGGTGCGGGAATAGCTCAGTGGTAGAGCATCGCCTTGCCAAGGCGAGGGTCGGGAGTTCGAATCTCCTTTCCCGCTCCAATTTTTTGGTAGCGCAAGATAGGCAGTTTGGGTCGTGAGCTGGAACGCCAGCCCGGTCGATCTCCTTTTCCGCTCCAAATTTGAAGTACCGGAACGGTCTAGGCCGCTCCAATATGCGTCCCATTCGTCTAGTGGTCCAGGACACCGCCCTTTCACGGCGGTAACAGGGGTTCGAACCCCCTATGGGACGCCACTTCATGATCGCCAGGTCATGACGTCGCCGCCGAAGGTGTCGACATCGATAAGCGGGAATAGCTCAGTGGTAGAGCATCGCCTTGCCAAGGCGAGGGTCGGGAGTTCGAATCTCCTTTCCCGCTCCATATCGCATCTCTTCTTTTGCGTCCCATTCGTCTAGTGGTCTAGGACACCGCCCTTTCACGGCGGTAACAGGGGTTCGAACCCCCTATGGGACGCCACTTCATGATCGCCAGGTCATGACGTCGCCGCCGAAGGTGTCGACATCGATAAGCGGGAATAGCTCAGTGGTAGAGCATCGCCTTGCCAAGGCGAGGGTCGGGAGTTCGAATCTCCTTTCCCGCTCCATATCGTAAGCGTAGGAACGGTAGGCGAGGGTCGTGAGTTGGAACGCCAGCCCGGTCAATCTCCTTTCCCGCTCCATATCGCATTTCTTCTTTTGCGTCCCATTCGTCTAGTGGTCCAGGACACCGCCCTTTCACGGCGGTAACAGGGGTTCGAACCCCCTATGGGACGCCACTCTCTTCGGTTTCTCTCGGATCAGGCTGGCGGCTGTGGGGCGCAATCGGTATTTCCGGCGCTGTCATAACGAGCCATCCATTCGTCTGCTAAAGATTGAACCCGGCGGGATTGCCCCCATATTGGCTGGCACCTTGTATCGCTTGAACTTGCGAACCTTGATTTCATAAACATGGCAGGAAACCCTGATGGCAGAACCGGCACTGTCCATCCGCGGGCTGACCAAAGTCTACGGTAATGGTTTTGAGGCCCTGAAAGGCATCGATCTCGATGTTGTTCAGGGCGATTTTTTTGCGTTGCTTGGCCCCAACGGGGCAGGCAAATCCACCACGCTCGGCATCGTCTGCTCGCTCGTTCAGAAAACGGCGGGGCAGGTGAAGATCCTCGGCATCGATATCGACCAGGACTTTGCCAAGGCCAAGTATGCTCTCGGCGTCGTGCCGCAGGAGTTCAACTTCAGCCAGTTCGAGAAGGTCGGGGACATCATCCTCACCCAGGCCGGCTACTACGGCATGCCGATGAAGGAAGCCAAGCCGCGTTGCGAACGCCTGCTCAAGGATCTTGGCCTGTGGGACAAGCGCAACGGCGCCGCCCGCATGCTCTCCGGCGGCATGAAGCGCCGGCTGATGATCGCCCGCGCCCTGATCCATCGCCCCCGTCTGCTGATTCTCGACGAGCCCACCGCTGGCGTGGATATCGAACTGCGCCGCAGCATGTGGGAGTACATGCGACGGATCAACGAGGAAGAGGGCACCTCGATCATCCTGACGACGCACTATCTCGAAGAAGCCGAGAGCCTGTGTCGCAACATCGCGATCATCAACCGCGGCGAGATCATCAAGAACACCTCGATGCGCGGACTGCTGACCGAGCTGGATACCGAGACCTTCCTGATGGATCTCGCCGAGCCGCTGGAAACGACGCCGCTGATCAAGGGCTTCGAGATCGAGCGTGTCGACTCGCACCAGCTGGCGCTATCGGTACGGAAGGGCACCGATCTCAACGACGCCTTTCAGCAACTGACGGAGCAGGGCGTACGCGTTCTCTCGATGCGTAACCGCGCCAATCGGCTGGAAGAACTGTTCGTGTCGATGACCTCGCAACCGGAGGCCGCGACCGGTATCGACACTCAATCCGAAACATCCTCACAGGCCAAGGAGACGGCGTCTTGAATACCCGGCAGCTGCTGATTTCTCTCTGGACCATGGTGGTCAAGGAAGTACGCCGTTTCCTGCGGATCTGGCCGCAGACGCTGGTGCCGCCCTCCATCACCATGACGATGTACTTCATCATCTTCGGCAACCTGATCGGCTCCCGTGTCGGCGAGATGCACGGCATCTCGTATATGTCCTACATCGTGCCCGGACTGATCATGATGTCCGTGATCACCAACAGCTACTCCAACGTGGCCTCGTCGTTCTTCTCCAACAAGTTCCAGCGCAGCGTGGAAGAGATGATGGTCTCGCCGATGCCCAACTGGGTCATCCTTGCCGGGTTCGTCATTGGCGGAGCGGCGCGCGGGCTGGGCGTGGGGCTGATCGTGACGGTGGTGTCGCTGTTCTTTACCCATCTCGACCTTCACCATCCGCTGCTGACCCTGATGGTGGTGATCATGACCGCCTTGCTGTTCTCGATCGGCGGTTTCGTCAACGCCCTGCTGGCGAAGAAGTTCGACGACATTTCGATCATTCCGATCTTCGTGCTGACACCGCTGACCTATCTGGGCGGCGTGTTCTACTCGATCGACCTGCTGCCGGAATTCTGGCAGAACGTGACGATGATCAACCCGATCCTCTACATGGTGAACGCCTTCCGCTATGGCATTCTCGGCATCTCCGACATTCCCGTCGGCGGCGCGCTGATAGCCATCGCCGTCTTCATCGTCGCGTTCTGGTTCCTGGCGTTGTGGATGCTCAATCGCGGCAAGGGGATTCGCTCATGAATCAGGATCGCCCTCAGACCCTGATCGACGCGCCGCTCGGCGAGGTCTCCAGCTATCCCGAGCGCTACGACGCTTCATTGCTGTTTCCCATCGAGCGCGCGGCCAACCGTGCGCCGCTGGGCATCGAGGCATCGTCGCTGCCTTTCGTGGGCGGCGACGAGTGGTGGGCGTTCGAACTCTCCTGGCTCGATCTGCGCGGCAAGCCGGTCGTGGCCGTCGCGCGCTTCCGGTTGCCGGCAGACTCGCCCCGACTGATCGAATCCAAGTCCTGGAAGCTCTACCTCAACAGCTTCAACCAGACGACGTTTGCCGGCCGCGAGGCAGTGATCGACTTCCTGGTGCGGGACCTGAGCGCGGCCGCCGGTGCGCCGGTCACCGTGGAGCTGTTTGGTGTCGATGACGCCGCGCTGGCCCCCCGTGCCATGCCGGGGAAGTGCATCGACGAGATCGAGGTCGATATCGACCGCTACACGCCGTCACCGGAACTGCTCGCCTGTGATGACAGCGATATCGTCGAGGAGACGCTGCATTCGCACCTGCTCAAATCCAACTGTCCGGTCACCGGCCAGCCGGACTGGGGAAGCGTACTGATCGCCTACCGTGGCCCGCGGCTCGACCGCGGCGCCTTGTTGCGATACATCGTCTCCTACCGCCAGCATCAGGACTTCCACGAGCACTGCGTCGAGCATATCTTCGTCGACCTGATGGCGCGCTGCCGCCCGCAGGCGCTGCTGGTGATGGCACGTTACGTGCGTCGCGGCGGGCTGGATATCAACCCGTGGCGTGCCACGCCGGGTTGGGCGCCGGAACTGCCCGCACGGCTGCTGCGGCAATGACGCTTTTGACGTAGAGTCAGGCGACCAGGCATTGAGTCTCATTACCGGTATCGTCGAAGGAGCTACACATGGATGCCATGACACTGCTGCACGAGCGCCGCTCGATGGGCAAGCTGGCCGGCCCGGCACCGAGCGCAGAGCAGTTGGACGCGCTCTATCGCGCGGCGCTGCGAGCGCCGGATCACAAGGAAATGACGCCATACCGGTTCATCGAGATCAGCGGGGAAGGGCTCGATAGGCTGGGTGAACTCTTCGCCCAGTCCGATTATCAGGCCAATCCGCATATCGACGACGGCAGCCTCGACGCCGCCCGCAAGAAGCCCAAGCGCGCCCCCATGATCATCGCCGTGATCGCCAGGATCACCCCGGATCTGCCCAAGGTGCCGCCGGTGGAGCAGATCATCTCGGCCGGCTGTGCCGCCCACGCCATGCTTTACGCTGCTTACGCGCAGGGGCTCGGCGCCATGTGGCGCACCGGCACCTACGCGCACGACAAGACCGTGTGGCGTGGTCTCGGTCTTGGCGAGCATGAAGAGCTGATCGGCTATCTCTACCTGGGCCAGGCAGGAGGGCGCTACCCCAGCGCCCCGGCGCGCAATCCGGACGAATACGTGGAGCGCTGGTCCTGACTCGGCGGCCTGTCGTGCACGAATAACGTAAAAGGTCGCCGGAAAAGGAAAAATGGCTTGCGATCACAGGTTTAGCTCGATACTATGTGCGCCGTTCTGAACGCAGCGGCACAGCCATTGTGAACGGAATGATAATGCGGAGGGGTGTCCGAGTGGTCGAAGGAGCACGCCTGGAAAGTGTGTAAGTCGAAAGGCTTCGAGGGTTCGAATCCCTCCCCCTCCGCCACGAATTTCGAATTAGCCGGCTCCCGTAGCCGGCTTTTTCATGTCTGGAATAAAGCTCGAGACGGGGGAGGCGATGAGAACCCTCCGGTTCGCACCGAGGCGCTCGCGATTTTGCTTTTCGAGCGCCGACAAGCGCCAGCAATCCCTCCCCCTCCGCCACCGAATTAGAATCAGCCGGCTCATGTACAGTACCTACCCGCGATTCGCTCCCGCGTCGGTGAGCTTCGCGTCCACGATGCGCCCACGCCACGCTACAACGTGGCGCCAGGGACGTGGATCTCGTCGATACGTCGGGAGGCGGACTATCCGCAGCTGACGTTCGATAGCGTCTGGTGGGGCTACAAGCCGAAATGGGCAGGGGAGAGGGCGCTGCAGCCGAGCGCGCCGATGGTAAGCCGGGCTTCGCGATACTGACCGAACCCGCCCACGGCTCAGCCGTAACAAATCTTTTTCACGTTCGGAAGTGACGCACGCTATTCGCACGGAGGCTATGTGATGGGCGTGATGATCAGCCAGGCGCGGCGGTATGTGGCGTGACGTGAGCACTGCGTAAAACGACAACGGCCCGGCGATACCGGGACCGTTATCTTTACCATTTCGATCAGCGCGATTCGTTCATTTCGTGCTGGGCAGCCATCGCCAGAAAGGCGGAGCGGCTGAGGTGACGTGCTTTTGCCGCGCTGTCGATCTTGGCCACCAGTGATTCGGGCAGGCTGATATTGACGCGCACCGCCTTGGTGCTGACCTTTGACAGGTCGATGTCGATCAACATCCAGTAGCCCCCCTGAAAGTCCTCGTGACCTTCCCAGTCTTCTGGCGTTGAGGGCGCAGGGATTGCCATATCTTCCCCTTCGAAATGCACCTCGACAGCTTCCTGAGCCATGCGAGGCAGGTCCGCCATTTCATCGGCCGCCGAGAAGCAGCCGGGGAAGTCAGGGAAGGTGACGCCGTAGGCAGTGTCGGCATCTTTGTGAATGTAGACGGGGTAGAGCATGTGTTACCTCCAGGCCCAACCGGCTTGACGATAGATATTGCGCAGGGTGTCGGTGGCGATGTCTTTTCGGGGGTGTGGCACGACCACGTGACCCGGCTTCTCCGGGTGTTTGTACTTCATGTGGTCGCCCTTGCCGCCGACGTGTCGCCAGCCTTCGGCTTCAGCCGTTTAATGACGTCTGCGCTTTTCGTGTTGTGTATTTTTGCGCAACATATAGCGTGAGTCAATTCCTGGTTTCACACCGCACCCGCGTGCCGTAACCGTTGTCATGGAGGTTGTCTTCGACTTGGCGTCGGACAAGTGGATCCCGTCGATCGGACGACCCGCAGCTGGCGTTCGATAGCGTGGGGATAGAAGCCAAAGTGGGTATCGGATATCGGGATAGTGTCCCTTTGGCATGGATGGCAACGCTGGCTACAGAGTGATGAGTATGCCGCCACTGGTAAGGATGACCCAGGCGGGCAGTTTTCAGACGTCGAGCAAGAGGAACCCGGTCAACGCGAGGGTAAACTCGTAGGGGCCAAGAATGGCGCTGGTCCAAACCGGCTGGTAGAGGGCGGCGCCCAGAATGCCCACGACTGCCGCTTTGGCCCCGCGCATCAGTGCGGCGCGAAGCGCATGAAGGCCACGGTGATCGTTCGGGTAGCCTACGACGAGGCGTCCCCCGGCGTTCCTGCGAGTGTCGATACTGGAGACTTGGCGCGTCCGGGGTGACTGGGCGTCTATGCGGCGTTCGTCAACGGGTGCGCCGCACTGACGGAACTTTTAAAGTCTGGTAATGTCATGGCCCCTTCATGCGGCGGACGGCATCCTCTGTCGAGCATCCGTGACGCAAGTTGGCTACTGGACACACGCACGTTTCAACGCCTCAGAAAAAAGAACACGGCTATGGCTAACGCACCTCAATACGATGCGGCTCCGTCGCGTCCGCTGTCACGCGGTGACATCAAGATCCTGTCGCTGTCCGCCCTGGGCGGCGCGCTGGAGTTCTACGATTTCATCATCTTCGTCTATTTCGCCACGGTGATCGGCCACCTGTTCTTTCCGCCCGACATGCCGGAGTGGCTGCGGATGATCCAGACCTACGGCATTTTCGCGGCGGGTTATCTGGCGCGCCCGCTGGGCGGCATCATCATGGCGCACTTCGGCGACCTGCTGGGTCGCAAGCGGATGTTCACGCTGTCGATCTTTCTGATGTCGGTGCCGACGCTGCTGATCGGCTGCCTGCCGACCTACGAAACCATCGGTTACCTGGCGCCGCTGCTGCTGGTGTTGATGCGTATCCTGCAGGGCGCGGCGGTGGGCGGTGAAGTCCCGGGTGCCTGGGTCTTCGTCACCGAGCACGTCTCGCGCAAGGATGTCGGTCTCGCCTGCGGCACGCTGGCCTCCGGGCTGGTGGCCGGCATCCTGATCGGCTCGATCATCTCGGCGTTTCTGAAGTCGCACTATACCCCCGAGGAGATGACTGCCTACGGCTGGCGCGTGCCGTTTCTGATCGGCGGCGTGTTCGGGTTTCTGGCCGTCTATCTGCGCCGCTATCTGGAAGAGACGCCGGTGTTCGCCGAGATGCGTGCCAAGAAAGCGCTGTCCGAAGGGTTGCCGGTCAAGCGGGTGCTCAGCCGGCATCTGGATAGCGTGGTGCTGTCGATGGCGGTGACCTGGATCCTTACCGGAGCGGTCGTCGTGGTCGTGCTGATGACGCCGAGCCTGCTGCAGTCGCTCTACGACATCGATGCCTCGCTGGCCAACGTGTGGGCTATCGTCTGCGTGATCATCGGCTGCGTGGTCTCGGGCTGGTGCTGCGATCGTATCGGCAGCGGCATCACCATCATTCTGTGGAGCCTGCTGCTGGGAATCACCTACTGGATCATGATGCACACGGTGCCGTCCCAGCCCGACCAGCTGATGCTGCTCTACTGCCTGGCCGGCTTCGGTGTGGGGATCGTCGGCGTCGTGCCCACCGTTGCCGTCAAGTCGTTCCCGGCCGCAGTGCGCTTTTCCGGGCTGTCGTTCTCCTACAACGTCGCCTACGCCATCTTCGGCGGCTTCACGCCCGTCGTCGTCTCGACGCTGATGGCTAGTCATCCCGCCGCGCCGGCATACTATATCGCCGCGCTGGCGCTACTCGGCGTCGTGATCGGCATCTTCCTGCTGCGGGCACCGAGCGGCCAGCGCCTGGCGGTGATGCAGCACTGAAACCGCGTCTCGAGCCCCGCGCCACGCCGGCGCGCGGGGCTCGGGCTTCGCCCGGAATGATCGCGACGGCGCCCTGGGGCGTCGTCCTCCTCGAACACCGATATGGCTCACGATCCCACGACGATCCCGTCGCGCCCGCTCTCCCGCAACGATGTCAGGACGCTCTCGCTGTCGGCCCTCGGCGGCGCGCTGGAATTCTACGACTTCATCATCTTCGTCTATTTCGCCACGGTCATCGGCCAGCTGTTCTTTCCACCCGACATGCCGGAGTGGCTGCGCCAGATCCAGACCTTCGGCATCTTTGCCGCCGGCTATCTGGTCAGGCCGCTGGGCGGCATCATCATGGCGCACTTCGGCGATCTGCTGGGCCGCAAGCGGATGTTCACGCTGTCGATCCTGCTGATGGCGCTGCCGACGCTGGCGATCGGTTGCCTGCCGACCTATCACGCCATCGGTTACTTGGCGCCGCTAGTGCTGGTGCTGTTGCGCATGCTGCAGGGCGCGGCGGTGGGCGGCGAGGTGCCCGGCGCCTGGGTGTTCGTCACCGAGCACGTCCAGCGTCGCCACGTCGGTCTTGCCTGCGGCACGCTGTCGGCGGGATTGGCGGCCGGCATCCTGATCGGCTCGCTGGTGGCGGCGATCATGAAGTCCCACTTCTCGCCGGCGGAACTGGCTGACGGCGCCTGGCGGATCCCGTTCCTACTCGGCGGCATCTTCGGGCTGGTGGCGGTCTATCTGCGCCGCTGGCTGAGCGAAACCCCGGTCTTCGCCGAAATGCGCGAGCGCCGTGCCCTGGCGGCTGAGCTGCCGGTCAAGGCGGTGCTTCGCGATCACCTGGGCGGTGTGCTGCTGGCCATGGCGGTGAGCTGGATCCTGACCGCGGCCATCGTCGTGGTGATGCTGATGACGCCGCCGCTACTGGCGGCGCAGTACGCCGGGCTGGATGCCTCGCTGGCCAACGTGGTGGCGATCCTGTGTCTGATCTTGGGCTGCGTGGTCGCCGGCTGGTGTGCCGACCGTTTCGGCAGCGGAGCGACGATGATCGGCTGGAGCGTGCTACTGGGCGCGAGCTACTGGCTGATGATGAGCGTCGTCGGCCAGCGCCCGGATCAACTGATGCCGCTCTATGCGCTGGCCGGCTTCGCGGTGGGGATTACCGGCGCCATTCCGGCGGTAGCGGTCAAGGCGTTCCCGGCCGCGGTTCGCTTCAGCGGGCTCTCGTTTTCCTACAACGTCGCCTATGCGATCTTCGGCGGCTTCACGCCGATCATCGTCACCACGCTGATACGCTGGTTCCCGATGTCGCCGGCGATCTACGTCGCCGCGCTGTCGGTCATGGGCATCATCATCGGTCTGTTCCTGCTGCGCTCGCCGGCAGGAAGACGGCTGGCCGTGATGCCCTCCTGAACCTCGGCATCGTGGTCGCTGGTCAGCATGCCGGGGCGCATACGACAAATCGCACAATGACAAGACGAAAAGGGGTGTGGCGTGGACGTCTCCCTCGAGCAGAAGACACTCAAGCTATCCATCGTCACGACGCTGGTCGTGGCGGGGCTCGGCGTCGGATTCGGGTTGCTGTCGGGGTCGCATTCGATTCTGTTCGATGGCGTCTTCTCGTCGATCGATGCGGCGATGTCGCTGCTGGCACTGATGGTATCGAAACTGGTCGCCCGTGAATCCACGCGACGTTTCCAACTGGGTTACTGGCATTTCGAGCCGATGGCGGCGGCGCTCAACGGCGCGATACTGCTGCTGCTGTGTTTCTATGCCTTCCTCAATGCGCTTAGCACGCTGCTCCAGGGCGGCAATCCGCTGGCAGTCGACATGGCGATCGGCTATTCGCTGATCGTCTGCGTGATCTGCTACGTGATGGTATTCGTCGAACGTCGGCTCAACCGGCAGGCCCGGTCCGACTTCGTGAAGATCGATATCCAGAACTGGCTGATGGCGGCACTGATCACCAGCGCCCTGCTGGTGGCGTTTGCCGCAGCGCTGGTGATGCAGGGAACGGCCCTGGCGCCGTGGATACCCTATGTGGATTCGACGCTGCTGGTGGTGCTGACGCTCGGCTTCATGCCGGTGCCGGCGGGCATCGTGTATCGCGCCATGCGGGAGGTGCTGATGATGGCGCCATCGCGGCTCGACCGCGAGGTTCGCGAGGCGATGGCGCCAGTCATGCAGCGGCCGGGGCTGGAGCGTTTCGAGAGCTATGTCGCCAAGACCGGGCGGGTGCACAACATAGAGATCCATATCGTCACCACGCCGGATTTCGCCAGCGGTAGCGGGATCGCCGAACTCGACCGGATCCGGGAAGAGATCGCCGAAGGGCTCTCCATTCCCGCCGAACAGCGCTGGTTTACCGTCTCCTTCACGGCGGATCCGCGCTGGCTTTGACCTCGCTGACTGTGGCCTCGCTGGCCTCGACGTCGCTGATTTTGACTTCGCTGGCTGTGGCCTCTCCGGATTCAGCCTCGCGGTGCCTCGCGGCTTCTACCAGCGCTCGGATCAGTCGCTGCTGGGAACGGCTGAAGAGCAGGAATTCCGGGTGCCACTGCACGCCGATGAGAAAGGGGTGGCTTTCGCTCTCGATCGCCTGCACGAGGTCGTCGCGGTCCTGGGCGACCACCTTGAGGCCGTCCCCGGGGCGATCCACCGCCTGATGATGCAGGCTGTTCACGTGGCAGTAGCGGCGATTGAGAATGTCGGCCAGTTGGCTGAACGGTTCGATCTCGATTCGCTTGCGGGGCAGCACCGTGCGCCGGTTCTTGATGTGGCTATAAGTCGTCTGGATGTCTTCGATCAGGCTGCCGCCGCAGTGGATGTTGATCATCTGGGCGCCACGGCAGATACCCAGGATCGGCACGCGGGTCGGCAGGTAGTCGGCCAGCAGGTCGAGCTCGAGCTCGTCGCGAGCGGGGTCGACGCGGACATTCAACTGAACCTCGCCCCCGTAGCGTTGGGCACCGATATCGTCGCCGCCACCGATGATCAGGCCATCCACCGCCTGCCGTAGCGGGCGCGCCGGAGAGATCCGCACCGGCCTGCCGCCGGCGCGCCACACCGAGATCCAGTCGCACCACCAGGCCAGAAGGCTCTTGTGATCCGAGGTGGTGATGCCGATCAGCGGACGGCTTTTGTCGTTTCCCAGGGCTATCGCCGCGTGTTTCGGTGAAGCCATCAATGACGCATCCAGTGACGCAGGGAATCGAGCCAGCGGCTCAGGGTCGGCTGGGCGAGATGCTCGCGATAGGCTGCGCTGCGCTCCGCCAGACGATCCGGATCGGCGGCAAGACGTTCGACCTCCGCCCAGCGGTTCCACTCCACGCTCACGCCCCATTCCGGGTCGGAAAGCGCGGCGTTGGGCAGGCGGTAGTGATAGGTCGGCCGTGGCTTGACCAGCGTTTCCCGTAGCAGCGCGTTGGGATGATCCGGCATCAGCCAGGCGAACAGCGGCAGCAGGTCCAGCTCCCGGTTGCGGGTCGGGTTGGCGACCAGGTAGTCGTCGATCAGAGCCTGCAGGGTGGGGCAGTAGTCCGGTGCCAGTATCTTGCGGGTGTAGTCGCTGTGAAACGGCCGCGTATGGGGCAGCATGTCCCGGGTCACGTCGACGACGATCTCGTCGCGCAGCCAGTCGGCCAGGATCAGATAGGCTCGCAGATAGGCCAGTATGCTCTCCACCTCGGGAGAAGGGATTTCCGGATTGAGATGGAGGCCGAAGCCGTAGAGCAGGCTGGCATCGGTGCCTTCCGCGCCGTGGCGGCGCAGCGCCGCGAACAGCTCGTCCAGGCGCGCCAGCTCGTCCCAGGGAATCGGCGGGCAGACGATCTCCGTCGGCACCAGGCCGGCGACCATATCGCCCAGCCATTCGCGGGTACGGCTGTGCACGCTGGCGCGCAGGTGCTCGCCGAAACCCGGCGGCTGACCATCAGTGGTACGAGCGCGATCGAGCAGCTGTTCGTCCGGGTGGACATACTTGCTGTCCAGCTCGATGTGGAACGTGCCCCATGGTGTTCCGGTGACCTGCAGTCGATGCGCGCTGTGCTGTTCGACACGACCACCGAAGGTCATTTCGACCAGGCGCGCCGCCTGGATCGGCCCGATGCCGGCGAACTCGAGCTCGACGCCGACCCGGCGCGGTCGGCCGTCGGTGTTGGTGGCGTGCGGTGGAGCGGTGAGAGGCAAAATGGGCTCCTTGCCGATCGCTGTCGTGGTGATGGCTGTCGCCTCGATGGCTCGAGTCCGGGTATGGGGCGAATGCGCGCCGGAAGCGGGTAAAGCGGCGTTGGCAGAGCGAGAAGTCATTACTCCTAGCCTAGCAGTCCTGACGCAGGATGACAGTCGACGATCAACCCCAGTGCGCCAGGATGACGCCACCCAGAATCAGGCCGCCGGCCAGCAAGCGTTCGCGGCGCAACGGCTCCTTCAGCCAGACGATACCGATGGCAATGGCGAACAGCACGCTGGTTTCCCGCAGCGCCGCCACCAGCGCGATCGGCGCCTGGGTCATGGCCCAGATCGTGATGCCGTAGGCACCGATGGAGAGGGCGCCGCCGAGCAGGCCGACCCGCCAGTAGCGGGTCAGCTCGGGCAGGGCGCGGACGCCACGCATGGCGACCAGCGCCAGCAGCATGCCGAAGCCATCGAACAGAAACAGCCAGACCACGTAACCGATCGCATCGCCGTTGGCGCGGGCACCGCTGCCGTCGGCCAGCGTATAGCCGGCGATGAAGACGGAGGTCGTCAGCGCGTTGATCAGCGAGGCGCGCTCCAGCCGCGGCCCCTTGCCGCCGCGAAAAGCCATGCACAGAATGCCGAGCACCAGCACCGCGATACCCAGATAGCCGATCCATGACGGATGTTCGCTGAGCGCGAAGACGCTGATCAGCGTGACCAGCAGGGGCGCGCAACCGCGAGCGATCGGGTAGATCTGGCCGAGATCACCGACCCGATAGGCGCGGGCCAGGAACACGTTGTACCCGATATGCAAAAGCGTCGATACGGCCAGCCACGGCCAGGCGGCCGGCTGAGGCAGTGGCACGAAGGCCACGCCGGCGAGCGCGATCACGGCGCAGGCGGCCTGGATCAGCGAGATGCTCAGCAGTCGGTCCAGGCCGACCTTGACCAGAGCGTTCCAACTGGCATGCATCAGAGCACCGGCCAGCACGGCGAGGAAGACGGATGTCGTCAATGGAAGTCCTTGTTGCTACGTATATTGTTATTAGTCACTGCGGAGGTCGTCATGGCTACCGTGAACGTTGCCATTGGCAGCCACGGAGGCCGTGATGGCGGCGACGACATGGTTGACACGAGAACGTCACATCTTGCCACAGGCACCGGGTGATCGTCGTCCCGCACCACGGTAGGATGGCGTCTTTGTCGAAGCCTCATCGACCCTCGATCCAAGAACCCGGGAGAGCGGATGTTCAGCGTCCTGCATGCCAATCACCTCGAAGACCTGCACGATCTGGCACTGGCGTTGATCAAGCGCCACCGGTTGCCGCCGCTGACCCCGGAAACCTTCCTGGTGCAGTCCAACGGCATGGCCCAGTGGCTGCGCCTCTCGCTGGCCGAGGCCGACGGCATCGCCGCCTCGGTGGATTTCCCGTTGCCGTCGAGCTTCGTCTGGCGTGCCTATCGTGCGGTGCTCGAACAGGCCGGAGAAGACGGCGAAAGCCGGCCGATTCCGCTGCATTCGCCGTTCGACAAGCGGCCGCTGGCATGGCGCATCCTGCGGCTGCTGGAAGGCGAGATCGCCAGCGACCCGGTCACCTTCGCGCCGCTCGCCCACTACCTGAGCGCCGGGCTGGAAAATGCCACGGCGGGCCGGTCGCACGACGACGAAAGCGTCGAATCGTCTGCGGCGATGGAGGAGAGCGCACAGCGCCGGGCCGCCGAACAGGCCGAGCGCAAGCGCTGGCAACTGGCAGTCCGCCTGGCGGATCTGTTCGATCAGTACCTCAACTACCGCCCCGACTGGCTGGCCGCCTGGGAAGCGGGGGAGGACGCCCCGGCCGATCTGCCCGCCGACCAGCGCTGGCAGCCGGCGTTATGGCGAGCGCTCATCGCCGATGCCGATCCGGCCGAGCGGGCGTTTCACCGCGCCAGCCTGCACGGGCGATTCCTGCGCGCCGCCAGACAGCTGGAGAGCTGCCCGCCAGGATTGCCGCCCCGGCTCTTCGTGTTCGGCATCTCGGCGCTGCCGTCCCAGACGCTGGAGGCGCTGCACGCGCTTTCCGGCGTCATCGACGTCTTCCTGATGATCGCCAATCCGTGTCGACATTACTGGGGCGATATCGTCTCCGACCGGGAAGCGATCAAGCGCGCCGGACGGCTTTCCGCCGAGGCGGTGGCGAGACAGCAGTCCCGCCATCCGGAAGCGCCGTGGCTCGAGACGCTGGACGAGGAAGCGCTGCACCTTCAGGCCAATCCGCTGTTGGCTGCCTGGGGCGCGCAAGGGCGGGATTTCATCGTCGGCCTCTACGAGTTCGAAAGCCAGGACGGCGGCTTCGACGTCGAGACCGACCTGTTCCGCGATCCGGCGACGGTCGATGAGGCGCATCCCGAACGGGCGCCACTGCTCAACCAGCTGCAGCAGGACATTCTCGATCTCAGACATCCCGGAGAACGAACCCGGGAAAGCGGCAAACGGCTGATCGCCCCGGACGACGCCTCGCTGTCACTCATCAGCGTGCACTCGCCACTGCGCGAGGTGGAGGTACTGCACGATCGTCTGCTGGCAGCGTTCGAGGAGGCCAGCAGCCAGGGTACGCCGCTGCGGCCCCGGGACATTCTGGTGATGGTGCCGGAGATCGACGTCTACGCGCCCTACATCGAGGCGGTCTTCGGCCAATTGCCGCCGAACGATCCCCGCCATATTCCGTTCACCATCGCCGATCAGGTCGCCAGTGAAGCGCACCCGATGATGGTGCTGGTCCTGTCGCTGCTGGAGCTTCCCGAACGGCGGCTGGGCGTGAGCGAGCTGCTCGATGCGCTGGACGTTCCGGCGTTTCGGGCGCGCTTCGCCATCGAGGAAGCGGAGCTGCCACGCCTTCGCCAGTGGCTGGCGGAGAGCGGCGTGCGCTGGGGGCTGTCCGGCGCCCACCGCCGATCGCTCGGCTTTCCCGCGCTGCATGAAAACAGCTGGGCGTTCGGGCTCGAGCGCATGCTGCTGGGGTATTCTACCGGCCCGCTACCCGACAGCACCGCGTGGCAGTTCGACGAGATCGTGCCCTACGACGAGGTAGGCGGGCTGGAAGCGGATCTGGCCGGGCGGCTGGCCGAGCTGATACGCGTAATGGCTGCCCAGTGCGAGGCATTGAACAGCGCCGCCACGCCGGAGGACTGGCTGGCGCGCTTGCGGCAGCTGATCGACACGCTGTTCGCCCCCACCGCGCTGGACGAGCATGACGTGCTGGCGCGGGTGGATCAGGCGCTGGGCCGCTGGCAGCAGAGTTGCGAGCTGGCCGCCTTTACCCAGCCGATCGGCCTCGCCGTGGTGCGCGACGCGCTCAGGGCGGAGCTCGACGAGGGTGGCCTGGCCCAGCGTTTTCTGGCCGGCAAGGTCAACTTCGCCACGCTGATGCCGATGCGCGCCATTCCGTTCCGGCAGGTCTACCTGCTGGGGATGAACGACGGCGCCTATCCCCGCACGCGCCAGCCGCAGGACTTCGACCTGATGGCGCAGCGTCCGCGTCCGGGGGACCGTTCCCGCCGCGACGACGACCGCTACCTGCTGCTCGAGGCGCTGCTCTCCGCCCGCGAACGACTGACGTTCTCCTGGGTCGGCTTCGATCAGCGCGACAACACCCCACGACCGCCCTCGGTGCTGATCGGCGAGCTGCTCGACACGCTGGAGCAGGGCTGGCGGCCGGACCCGGGCGACGCTTCGACACAGGACGACGAAGCGGCGCTGGCGGCGAGACTGATCGAGTCGCATCCGTTGCAGCCGTTCTCGCGGCGCTATTTCCACGCCGACGATCCGCGTTACACCTTCGATACCAGCTGGGAGCCGCTGCATCTGCTGGCTGAGAATCCGGACGCCGAGACGGCGCAGCCTGCGGCGCCGGATGCCGTGCCCGCGCCAGCGGAAGCGCTCGGGCTTGCCGATCTGCAGCGGCTGTTGCGCCGGCCTTGGAGCGTCTACCTTGGCCGCCTGGGAGTGCGCTTCCAGGATCCCGACGTGCCCGACGAGGACAGCGAGCCGTTCATTCTCGATGCCCTCGAGGATCACACGCTCAAGCGCGAGCTGCTGGATGCCGGCCGTCGCCACGAGCCGCTGGCGCAGGTCGCCGACCGGCTGCGTCTGGCAGGGCGGCTGCCGGCGGCGGGTTTCGGCCTGGCGACCATCGAGCCGCCGCTGAGGCGTCTGCAGACCCAACTGGAGAGCTGGCATCGCCGGGTCGACGGCGCCGAAGCGCTGACGCCGCCCATGTTGCGCTTCGCGATCGACGCGACGACCGACTGTCCCGCACTGGCGCTGGAGGCCCGGGTCGACGGTCTTTATCTCGATACACGCGATGACCACAACAAAAGCGATGACGGCGACAGAAACGATGACAGCGAGAAAGCTGGCAGCCTCGGCCTGGTGACGCTGGAGACCAGCCACTTCGGCCACTTCAAGCCCGATGGTCAGGGCTCGGGGGACGGCCCGTGGAAGAAGCTCGGCAAGCCGCATCGACTCTACGCGGGCTACGTTCGTTGGCTGCTGGTCAACGCCAGCGGAGAGTCACCCTGCCGGTGGACGGCGATTTTCGAGGACCGCTGGCTGGAGTTCCCGACGCTGGAGAGGGCGCAAGCGCGGGCGAGTCTCGGCCACTGGCTCCGCACCTGGTGGCGCGCCTGGTGCGCGCCGCTGCCCGCCAGCGATGCGCTGGTCAAGACGCTGTGGAGCCTGGCCGATCGCGAGGCGCTCGGCGGGCTGGTGGCGGGGGAATCGCTCGATCCCGGCTGGCGCGACCGGCTGGCGGAAGCTTACGACGAGGGCGGCTTCGGCATGCCGTCGCTGGTTCAGCGCGAGGGCGGTCTCGGCCAGCTGTGGCCGGATTTCGAGGCGTTCGAGGCGGCCGGCGGCGTCCGCGAGAGCGTGGCCCACTATCAACCGATACTGGAGGTTCTGTTGCGAGCGTCCCAGCAGACCCATTCCCATTTCCATTCCCAGGCGGTGGCAACGCCAGCGTCATCGAAGCCGTTATCGAAACCCTCGTCGACCCGATCTCGAGGGGGGGCGAGCGAATGAGCGGTGTCACGAATGAAAACCGGGAAGAAACCGTCCCGCTCGAGCTCGTCGGCCTGCCGCTGATCGGCCATCATCTGATCGAGGCCAGCGCCGGCACCGGCAAGACCTTCACCCTGGCCGCGCTCTACGTGCGGTTGGTGCTGGGGCCGCTGCCCGGCCGCGAGACGGTGGATTTCCCCCGGCCGTTGACGCCGCCCGAGATCCTGGTCGTGACCTTCACCGAAGCCGCTACCGCCGAGCTGCGCGGGCGTATCCGGGCGCGTCTCAAGCAGGCCCGCGACTGGCTGCTGGCAAGCGCCGAGGATCGCCACGATCCGGTACTGGCCGAACTGCTGGAGCCGCTGGCCACGGCGGGCGAGACGGCCTGCCGCAGCGGCGCCCGGCGGCTGGACCAGGCGGCGCGGCTGATGGACGAGGCGGCGATCTTCACCATTCACGGCTTCTGCCAGCGCATGCTGACCCGCCACGCCTTCGACGCCGGCGCACGCTTCTCCGCCGAGCTGCTGCAGGATGGTCAGGCGCTGCTGGCTCGGGCGGTGGAGGATTACTGGCGGTGCGAGTTCTATCCGCTCGACGAGCGCTGGCAGCGCCAGATCCGTTCGCAGTGGAGCGGGCCGGAAGCGCTGGCGGCCGCGTTGCGGCCATTGTTGAAGGATGGCGAACCCCAGCCGCTGTGGGTCGCCGGCGAGGCGGTAAAAGCGCCGGACTCCCTGACCGCGCTGTTCGCCGAGCTGGAAAGCGGGCTGCACGAACGGGAGTCCATCGAAGCGGCGCTGGCGGCGGCCTGGGACCGCGATGCCATCGGCGCCTTGATGGCCGAGGCGTTCCACGATGGCGTGCTCAACAAGAGCCGGTTCAAGCCCGACGAGCTGGCCGATCGGCTGGCGGCGTTCGAAAGCTGGCTGGCCCGGGGCGAGTTCGAGGCCGCCGAGGAGATCACCGACAGCAGCGGGCGCTTCTGGCTGAGTCAGGAGAAGCTCGCGGGGGCGTTGCTGAAGAGCGCGGCCCAGAAAGGGCTGACAGCGCCAACGCACCCGTTCTTTGCCCATCTCGATCGCCTCGCCGCCCACGGCCGGCCCTTCGACGCGGTCGCCCGACAGGTGCTGGCCCACGCCCGCGACCGCATCGCGGTGAGCTTCGCTGCCGACAAGCGCCGCCAGGGGCTGTGGGAATTCTCGGACCTGCTCAACGATCTCGATGCCGCCCTGGCACGGCCGGCCCCGTCATCGGACGGGCCAGCGGGCATAGTGGCTACAGAGAGCGAAACGAGAGCCGACGACAGCGCGGCGCTGCGGCTGGCGGCGCGCATCCGCCACGAGCTGCCGGTGGCGCTGATCGACGAATTTCAGGATACCGATCCGGTCCAGTATCGGATCTTCTCGAACATCTACCGTGCGCCGGAGAGCGATCCGGCCACGACAGCGCTTTTAATGATCGGCGACCCCAAGCAGGCGATCTACGCCTTTCGCGGGGCCGATATCCATACCTACCTGCGCGCGCGCCGGGCGACGCCGAGTCGCTTCACGCTGATGCGCAATTTCCGCTCGACCCAGGCCATGGTCGAGGCCACCAATGCGCTGTTCCGGCGTCATCCGCAACCCTTCGGCAGCGACGAGATTCCGTTCGTCGCCGTCGAGTCGAACCCCAAGTCGACGCGGCTGATCGACCGGGGCGGCCAGCCGGTAGCGGCGCTGGGCGTCTGGTGGCCGGATACCGAGCGCTACTCCCGCGGTGAATACCAGAGCGTGATGGCGACGGCGACGCGGGCCGAGGTGCAGCGGCTGCTGGAAGGCGAGTGGCGGTTCGAGGGGGCGAAGGGCGAGCGCCCGGTGCAGCCCGCCGATATCGCCATTCTGGTCCGCCATGGCGGCGAGGCGCTCAAGGTCCGCGCGGCGCTCGCCGAAGGCGGTATCCGCAGCGTCTACCTGAGCGAGCGCTCGAGCGTGTTCGATACGCCCCAGGCGTTCGAGCTGCTGCAGCTGTTCGAAGCCGTGGCCCAGCCGCGCCAGGACGCTAGGCTCAAGGCGGCGCTGGCGACCAAGCTGCTCAACGACTCGCCACGGGCGCTGGAGCCGCTGCTGGCCGACGAACTGGCCTGGGAACGGGAGGTCGAGCGCTTCAGCGACTACCACCGCCAGTGGCAGCGACGCGGCGTGCTGCCCATGCTGCGCACCGTCATGCGGGACTTCCGTATCGCCGAGCGGCTCGCCCAGCGTACCGACGGCGAGCGGGCGCTGACCGATCTGCTGCATCTCGGTGAACTGGCGCAGAACGCCCAGCAGCGGCTCGACGGCGAGCAGGCGCTGCTGCGCTGGTGGCATCGGGCGCTGCAGGAAGGCGTCGAGACGCTGGACAGCCAGGCGCTCAGCCAGCGCCTCGAGAGTGACGAGGATCTGGTCCGGGTGATCACGGTGCACAAGTCCAAGGGACTCGAATACCCCATCGTGCTGCTGCCGTTCATCTGCTCGCACCGCCCGGCGGAGCCGGACCGCCAGACCGGGCTGCTGGCGTTGAAGTCGCCGGAGGGCGAAGGCAGCGTGATGGTGGCGTCGCCGGACGACGCCCAGCAGCGCGAGGCCGATCTGGCCCGTCTCGACGAGGATGTAAGGCTGCTCTATGTCGCCCTGACCCGCGCCGCCTACGCCTGCCGATTGGGTGTGGCGCACGTCGGCCGCGGTCGTGGCAAGGGCGGCTGCCTGCACGAGACGGCGCTGGGGCGGCTGCTGGGCAGCGACAAGGAAGACGACGGCGCGGCGCTGCTGGAACGGCTGCGCCAGGGCCAGCACGCGGGGTGGCTGGCGATCGAGCCGCCGCCCGAGACGCCGGATCACCGGCTGCGAATCGATGCGTTCGCACCGCAGACCAAGCCGGCACGCGTCTTCCGGGGGCAGATCGACGACGACTGGTGGATCGCTTCCTATACCTCGCTGATTGCCGACGCGCGCCGGGCCCTGGGCGATGCCGACCGGGAAGAGGAGGCGTGGCACCGCGACACGGCCAGCGAAGGCGGCGGCGAAGATGCGGCGGCAGCCAGCGAGGATCTGCCGGCGACGCTGGACATCGAGGTCAGCCGCGAGCGCGACCCGATACCGCGGCCCAGCATCCGTTCGCTGCTCGATTTCCCGCGAGGCCCGCGGCCGGGCACCTTCCTGCACGGCTTGCTGGAAAGACTCGATTTCGATCGTCTGGAAGACCCGGCCTACGCCGTGGCGTTGCGCCGCGATATCGAACGGCGCCTGGCGATGAGCGGCTTCGACGCCGATTGGGCGTCGCTGCTGCACGCCTGGCTGCTCGAACGGCTGCGGCTGCCGCTGATGCATGTCGATGGTCACCCGGTGCGTCTCGACCGGCTCGAGGCGTGGCGTACCGAGCTGGAATTCTGGCTGCCGGCCTCGGACGCATGGAGCGAACCGCTGGACCGGCTCGTCACCCGGCTCGAACCGTTGCCCGGACTGCGGCCCCGGCTGGCGCCGCGCAAGCTCAACGGCATGCTCAAGGGGTATATCGACCTGACCTTCGAAGCGGGCGGGCGCTGGTACGTGCTCGACTGGAAGTCCAACCATCTGGGCGACGATCCGGCGGATTATCAGGGCGAGCGGCTGGCCGCGGCGATGGTGGATCACCGTTACGACCTGCAGTACGTGCTCTACGTGCTGGCGCTGCATCGCCTGCTCAAGTCGCGGCTGGAGGATTATGACTACGACCGGCATGTGGGCGGTGCCTGCTATGTCTTTCTTCGGGGGCTTGCCGAGCCGTCGCTTTCCATGGCGCCGCTCTCCATGGCGCCCGAAGACGCGCCAGCGCCTTCCACCACGCTCGCCGCGGCGACGGCGAACGGCGTGTTCCATCGCCGCCCCGACCGGGCGCTGATCGAGGCGCTGGATGCCTGGCTCGAAGGGGACACCGAGCCGGCCAGAGCCTTGTTGCGTCAGTCCAGGGAGACTCATTCATGAACCGCCGACCCTCGTCGCAGAAACCCGATCAACGATCGGACCCGCATTCCCGCGAGGCGGATCAGTTCACCCTGGCGCTCGATGTCGACGAGCCGGCGCTGACGCGAGAGGCGCTGTTCGAGGCGCTGGCGCTGTGGGTGGAGCTCGGCTGGCTGCGCCAGCTCGACCGCCACTTCGCGATCTTTCTCGCCGAGCGCGATCCGGGCGACGATCCGTTGCTGTGGCTGGCGGCCGCGCTCGCCAGCCACCAGGTGGGGCGCGGTCACGTCTGCCTGTCGCTATCCCGCGTGCTGGAGGCGCCGCGTTCCGCGCTGTCGTTGCCGCCACTGGAGGAGGGGAACGACGCCGCGCAGGCCGTGGTGCTGCCGGAATCCCTGCTCGAGGGCGTCACGCCACAGCGGTGGGTCGCGGTGCTGGCGGCGTCCTCCATCGTCGCGCTGGCCGGGGAGGCCTCGGGGCTCGCCACGCCGCTGGTGCTCGACGGCGAACGACTCTATCTGCGCCGCTACTGGCAGGCCGAGAGCGGCGTCGCGGCGCACCTGCGTCAGCGCCTGGGCCAGCCGCTGGCCGTCGCCGACGAACTGGCGGAGCAACTGGCGGCACTGTTCGCCGGCAACCAGCGCGAGGGAGACGACCCCGACTGGCAGCGCGTGGCGTGCGCACTGGCGCTGCGCCAGCGGTTGACGATCATCTCCGGCGGCCCCGGCACCGGCAAGACCACTACCGTGACGCGACTGCTGGCGCTGCTGCAGCAGCAGTCGCTGGCGCGGGACGGCGAGGCGCTGCGTATCCGGCTGGCGGCACCCACCGGCAAGGCGGCAGCCCGCTTGTCCGAGTCGATCGCCGGGGCGGTGGGTCGCCTGGAGGTCCCGGCGACCGTGCGCGACGCGATTCCGCAGGAGGCGCAGACGCTTCACCGGCTGCTGGGGGCGCGTCCGGACACGCGCCATTTTCGCCATCACGCCGAGGCGCCGTTGAGCCTGGATCTGCTGGTGGTGGACGAGGCCTCGATGGTCGACCTGGAGATGATGGCCGCGCTGCTCGAGGCGATGCCGGCGGACGCCCGACTGATTCTGCTCGGCGACAAGGACCAGCTGGCCTCGGTGGAGGCGGGCTCGGTCCTGGGGGATCTGTGCGCGGGAGCCGGCGTCGGTGACGGCGTGGGATATTCCGAGCCCCTGCGTGACTATCTGCAGGCGGTGGCCGGCGAGCCGCTGCCCGCCGCCACCCAGACCAATCCGCTGGCGGACCACGTCGCCATGCTGCGCAAGAGCTTTCGATTCCGGGCGGACAGCGGCATCGGGGCGCTCGCCAGAGCCGCCAATGCCGGCGATGGCCGCGGCTTCGTTCAGGCGCTGAAAGGCGGCTTCGAGGACCTGGCGACGCTGGATATCGACGCCACGGCGTTCGAGCGGGCGGTAGTGGCGGGTTATCGGGAACTGTTCGAGGCGCTGCGGGCCGGGGCTTCGCCGTCAGCGATCCGCGCGCTGCAGAGCCGCTTTCAGGTGCTGTGCGCGCTGCGACGCGGGCCGTGGGGCGTCGAAGGGTTGAACGAGCGGATTGCGCGGGCATTGTGGCAGCAGGGCTGGATCTCGCGCACCGATGGCTGGTTCGCCGGACGTCCGGTGATGGTGACGCACAACGACCCGCAACTGGGGCTCTACAATGGCGACCTGGGGCTGACCCTGCCCGACGAGGGCGGGCGGCTGCGGGTCTGTTTCCCGCAGGGCGACGGCGTGCGTCAGGTGCTGCCTTCGCGGCTCGATGCGGCGGCGACCGCCTTCGCCATGACCGTCCACAAGTCCCAGGGTTCGGAATTCGAGCATGTGCTGTTCGCGCTGCCGGCGCGAGCCAACCCCATCGTCACGCGGGAGTTGATCTACACCGGTATCACCCGAGCGCGCTCACGGCTGACGTTGGCTCTGGCCCAGCCTCAGTCCCGCGGCGGCAGCGACGAGCGGATGCTGCGCGACGCCGTGGCGCGACGGGTGGTCAGGGACAGTGCCATCGCGGAGCGGTTGCTGAAGACCTCGGCGGCATCCACCGCAACCGATTCGTCAGGGAGGGAAGCATGAGTCTTCATCAGTGGCAGGAGCTGACCAGCACCGAGCTTGCCGGGCTGGTCGACGAGACGACGGTGGCGGTGTTGCCGCTGGCGGCGATCGAACAGCACGGCGCGCATCTGCCGCTTTCGACAGATCTGGATATCGGGCTGGGGCTGCTCGACGTGGCAGCGGGGCAGCTCGAGCCGGCCCGGGGTGTGATCGCGCTGCCACCGCTGGCGCTGGGCTCGAGTCTGGAACATACCGATTTTGCGGGAACGCTGAGCCTGATGCCGGAGACGGCGATGACCGTGATCGAGGCGCTGGGGGAGGCGGTGCATCGCGCCGGCATCCGGCGCCTGGTGCTGTTCAACAGCCATGGCGGGAACAAGGCGGTCATCGATCTGGCGGCACTCAAGCTGCGTGCCGCCCATGGCATGCTGGTGGTCAAGGCCAACTACTTTCGCTTCGCGCCCCCGGAGCAGGCGCTTCCGGCCGAGGAGCTGCGCCATGGCTTGCATGGCGGCGCGCTGGAAACGTCGATGATGCTGCACCTCGCGCCGCACAAGGTTCGTGTCGATCATCTGGCAGATGCCGTGTCGCAGGGCCGGCTTCAAGAACAAGCCGGCTCCACGCTAGGCCCTGAAGGCGATGCCGGCTACGCCTGGATGGCCCAGGATCTGCACCCGAGCGGCGTCACCGGCAATGCGACGCTGGCCGATGCCGATACCGGGCGACGACTGGTCGAGCATTTCGGTGCCCGCCTGGCGCGGGTGATCGAGGAAGCGGGGCGCTTCGATTTGACCACGCTGCGAGGTCGAGATCCGGGCGACGCCTGAAGATCGGCGTCGTCCGGACGTCGGTCTTCGTCCGACGTAGGTCTTCGTCCGACGTAGGTCTTCGTCCGAGGCGCCTGTCAGCGGGCCACGGGGCGCTTGAGCGGCGTCACCGGCCCGCTTTCGCCCTCGTTGAGCACCTCTTCCAGCCAGTGGCCGGCGCGCTTGGCCTTGGCGTCCAGGTAGCGACGGTTCTGCTTGGTCAGCTTGCCGTAGACGCCGCGGCGGTTGACGACCTCGACGCCGCCCTGGTCCATGGCGGCGATCTTCTCCGGATTGTTGGTCAACAGCTCGATGCGGGTGATGTCGAGCTGTTCCAGCATCTCCAGCGCGACGCCATAGGTGCGCTCGTCCTCGCCGAATCCGAGTACCTGGTCGGCGTCCACCGTATCCAGCCCGCCGTCCTGCAATGTGTAGGCGCGCAGCTTGTTGGCCAGGCCGATGCCGCGTCCTTCCTGGGCGAGATAGAGCAGCACGCCGCCGCCGCGTTCGTCGATGGTGCGCACGCTCTCGCGGAGCTGTTCGCCGCAGTCACAGCGCAGGCTGCCGAAGAGATCGCCGGTCAGACAGGCGGAGTGCAGCCGCACCGGCACGGCATCGTTCCACGCATCGGGATCGCCGATGACGATGGCAATGTGCTCGCGCATGCCGTCGGCCTCCCGGAACATCACGAATCTGGCGCGTTCGGCGTGGGATAGCGGGATTTCCGCGTCGCTGGTGCGTTTGAGGAAATGCGATCGCGTCTCCGAATAGGCAGCGATCTGCTCGGCGGCGACGGCCAGCACGGTGCCTTCGGCGACGAGGGCTTCTACCTGGGCGCGCTTGCCATCGCTGACGCTGGCGACGATCGCGGCGGGGATGAGTAGGCCGATGCGCATCAGGTCCAGCGCCGCCACGCTGCCGTCGTTGGCGTTCAGCGGCTGGCTCCCCGGCGAGAAGCGCTGCTCCTCGGCGCTGGCCCAGGCAATGATCTCTTCCGCCCGGTCGGCGGGACCGATCGGCACTAGCCCGACCCTGGGCTCGAAGTCGATGCCCAACCGCGAGAGCCGATGCCGGGTCAGCGCCAGCGCGGGCTGATTGCCGCTGAAGGCGTGCAGTGCTGCCAGGGCTTCGTCGTCGCAGCCCTCGAGCGGGTGAACCATCACGTCGCCATGGCTGGCGCGTACGAGAACCGGAAGGCCGCGTCGCAGATCGAAAATCGCGCGTTCTACCTGTCGCATGCTCGTCTCCTTATCCTGTCATCCATGATCCGCCTCTGCATGATCGAGAGCCGTGATCGTCATCCGTGATCAAAGGTGCGTGTCGTTGGCGGCCATGGTGTTCATCATCGAACCGCCTCCGCCCGAGGGGCGATCTTTGCTACGCTGTGGTGCCGTCTGGCCAAGGAATGACCATGACTTTTTCTTCTCGTACTCCTTCTTCTCGTACTGCTTCTGCTCGTATACCTCCTGTACATACTCCGCAGGCCTGGAATTGGATTCGTCGTGCGGCGGATCTGAACCGTGACGGTATCTTCGAGGGGGCTGTCGTCGATGGGCGCTACCGGCTCGATATCGATGCCCGGGGCGATTGGCGCTGTAGCCACGAGGTCGACGAGGAGGCGGCGCAGTTGCTGTCGATCTGGCTGCCGTGGTGCATGGCGGACATCACCCGGGGCCCGCGCGTCATCGCGCAGATCGGGCAGAGCCTGGACGGTCGAATCGCGACGGCGAGCGGGGCTTCCCACTATGTCACCGGAACGCAGAGTCTGGTTCATCTTCACCGGCTGCGGGCGCTGGTGGATGCCGTGGTCGTGGGTGCCGGTACGGTCGATGCCGACGACCCGCAACTGACCGTGCGTCATGTCGAGGGCGACAGCCCGCTGCGCGTGGTGCTCGATCCGCGAGGCCGGGTGCCGGCGGATCGCGGTGTGTTTCGGCAGCCGGCGGCGCCGACCTGGCATCTCGTCGGCGAGGGTGTTGCCGGTCACGGTGGCGCCGATCATGTCAGCGTCAAGCCGGTGACGCCGGGGCCGGCGGGGATCGATCCCGCGCAGGTCATCTCGCTGCTGGCCGAGCACGGCCATCGCCGGATTCTGATCGAGGGCGGCGGGCTGACGATCTCGCGCTTTCTCGAAGCTGACTGCCTCGATCGAATGCACAGCGTGGTCGCGCCCATGCTGATCGGCTCCGGCCGTCCGGCGCTGACGCTGCCGGAAATCGAGACGCTGGACGGGGCGCTGCGGCCGGCTTGCCGGCACTTCTGCCTGGGCCAGGACATGTTGTTCGATCTGGATCTGCGCGATCGCGGCGTGACGTGATCGAGGTTTCATCCGGGGTGCCCTCCCGGAGCGGACTCGCCCCGCGCGGGCGTTCGAACCGGCCGCGTGGCCTGCCGGTTCGGCCGGCGATCCCATAGCAGCACCGCCAGGCCCGGCAGGCTGGCGGCGAGAATCAGCAGGCCGTAGGTCACCGACAGCGCCACGCCTTCCTGTACCGGCAGGCCGGCCAGTGGCCAGATCACGGCGGCGGCGCCTTCCCGCAACCCCCAGCCGGCGATGGTCAGCGGAATCGCCATCGCCATCAGCAGCGGCGGGATCAACGGCAGCCATTCCGACACCGATCGTGACAGCCCCAGCGCCTGGGCGGCGCAGAGGAACACGGCCATGTAGGTGGCGACGATCAGCAGCGAGCCGATCAACTGGGCCGGCCAGACGGAAAGCGCCAGCAGCGCCCGCCTGGCGTCCCGGCCGAAGCTTGCCAGCGGCGGCCAGGGCCGATGTCGCAGGCGTTGGATGATGGCGGCGGATGCGAGCAGGATCGCCAGTAGCAGCCACCGCGCCATGGTGCCGTGCACTTCCCACCATCCGCCGATGCCGCCGCGCAGCGCCGGCGAGAGCAGAATGGCGGCGACCGCGACCAGCAGCAGCGCGAGCTGTCCGGAGGCGCGCTCGATGATGACGGCTCGGATCGCTGCCCCGGATGGCGAGCTGGCGCGGGCATTCGGCCGCCCACGGGCACTGCCGTGACGCCAGGCACGCGCCGCGTCTCCCATCACCCCGCCCGGCAAGACCTGATTGAGGAACGTCGCCAGATAGTATTCGCGGATGGCGGTCGGCCACGGCAGCGCGATCCCGATCTGATGAGCCGTCATGCGCCAGCGCCAGGCCGACAGCACGACCTGGGGAACACCGATCAGCACGGCCAGCAGAACCCAGCTCGGCGACAGGTCGGCGAGCCGCGACAGCAACCGGTCGGTATCCAGTTGCCAGGCGAGCATCCCCAGCAGCGCCAGCGTCGCGGCCAGGCGCAGCGCAGGCGACAGCCAGCGGTTCACGCTGGCGCTCCCGGGGCGGCGTCCGCGATGGGCGCGGCGAAGAGGTCCCGATGCCCGACGGTCACCGTCAGTTGCTCGCGCATCAACCTTTCCAGCCGTTGGGCATGCCAGCGGTCGACGCGGCTGTGCTGCTGCGGCAGTTGCTCGTGGAGGGCGGTGCGCCAGCCGGCCAGCAGGGCCTCGGCGAGCGCCAGCGATTCCGGCCCGAGACGCCAGGGCGTCGTGGCCTCGCGGATGTGGTAGCCACGGCGATGAAAGCTCTCGCGGAGATGGCGCGGCGCCTGGGTGCCCATGGCGGGACCGCCGCCCTTGTTGCGCTGCTGATGGGCCGCGAGTGCGGCCAGCATGAAACGGTCGTCGTCACTGTAAAGCGGCGTACCGCTGGAATCGTGAAAGCGTATCTGGCCATCGACGCTGAGCGCGAACAGCACGGCGCAATCGTTGGCCCGGCAGGCATCGGCCAGAGCTTCGATATCGGCGGCTGTCAGCAGATCGAACAGCGCCGAGGCGGTGACCAGGTCCGCCCCCTGCAGGCCGTGCTTCCAGGCACCGGCGAGGCTCAGATTGCGGGTCTCCAGGTGAATCGGCTGGCCGTCGGCGCTGACCAGTGGCTCGCAGCGCAGCCGGGCCTGGGTCAGCAGTTCGGCGTCGTGATCGATCAGACGCCAGTGCTGGGCACCGTGAAGCCGTGGCGCCAGATAGCGCGGGTTCGAACCGCTGCCGCATCCCAGATCGACCAGCGTCCGTTGCGTCTCGAGCGGTCGGGTCGGCGTGGCGCGCTGCGTCAGCCAGCGGTCGGCGGCGTGGGCGAGCTGGGCATCGCGCGCCAGATGGTCGGCGGGCTCCCGCAGTGTCAGCCACTGGTCGCTGAACAAGGCATCGCTGAACAGAGCGTCGGCGGCGGGCGTGGACGGCATCGACATCAGGACGTCGCCTCCGCGGCCCCGGCGCGTTTCAAGGCGTGACCGAAGGCCTCGGCGGCGCGGTTCCAGTCGCCGAGCGTGTCGCGAATCTCCCGCGCGCCTGCCTGATAGCGCCGATAGGTTTGCGGCTCTTCGAGCATGCGTTTCAGGGCGTCGCGAAGCGCCGTCGCGTCCCCCGGCGGCACCTTGATACCGGCCGTGTCCGGCAGCGTGTGGGCGAGGGCGCCGCCCGTGGTGGTAACGACGGGGAGACCATGGGCGAGAGCTTCGGTAATCACCATGCCGTAGCCTTCATAGTGCGACGGCAGCACGAACAGGTCGGCCTGCCGATAATGCTCGCTCAGACGATCGGTGGGTTGAGAACCCAGCAGCCGGATACGCTCGTTCAACTGGTGTGCGTCGATGGCCTCGCGCACCTCGTCGACGTAGGCGTCGGCCCGGTCGAGAGCGCCGATCAGATCGCACTGCCACGGCAGCGATGTGAGGCCCGACAGCGCCTCGACCAGCAGATCCTGGCCCTTGCGCGGGGTGATCGTGGCAATGCAGAGCAGGCGAGGCGTTCCGCTGCCGTCGCCGCTCGCCAGTTGACCGAGCTCGACGCCGGGTTCGATGACGGCGATCTTCTCCGCCGGCACGGCGAAGTCGGCCAGCCGGCGGGCGGTGTAGACACTGGTGACGATCACGTGGCCGACGGCGGCCAGAGCGCGGGTTTCGCTGATGCGAAAACGTTGCTGCTCGGGCGCCCCCAGGCCGGTTTCGTCGGCGAGCGGGTGATGCACCAGAGCCGTGATCGCCAGACGCGAGGCGTGACGCTCGACGATCGCCGGCAGGCCGCCCATGGCGAGCCCGTCGATCACGGCCTGACTGCCGTCGGGCAGGGCGGTCAAGGCGCTGTCCAGGGCGTGGGAGGCGACGGCATCCGGCTCCGGGAAGCGCCCGTCGAGCCCGACGATGTCGATCTCCCAGCCGCTGGCGCGCAGTGCCTCGACGATTCTGGCGTCATAGACGTAGCCGCCGGTCAACTGGCCGGGGTCGCCGGCAACGATAAGCGTGAAGTCGCTCATAGGCCCCCTTCGTAACTTGCCCAGGCGATGTGGGATTCATGGAGCGTGACGGTCATGGCGGTGAGGTGGCGGCCGCCGTCGCCCAAAGCGCCTTCTCGAATGGCGTGGGACAGGCGGTCGAAAACGACCCGGGCCATGAATTCGGTGGTGGTATTGCGGCCCTTGAACTCCTCGACCTCGTCGAGGTTGTTCAGCGTGAACTCGCCGAGAACGCGCTTCAGGGTCTCGCTGGCGAGGCCGATGTCGACCACGAGATCGTCATGATCCAGCTCGGGGCGCTTGAAGGTGACATCGACCACGTACGTCGCGCCGTGCAGCTTCTGTGCCGGGCCGAAGGTTTCGCTGTGGAAGCTGTGAGCGATCATCATGTGATCGCGGACGGTCAGGCTGAACATTCCTTTCGCTCCTTGAGGCATGAGTCCTTTGATGCGTGTGCCCTTGGATGTCAATGCCAAGGCGGTTACGCGGCTTCAGCCGTAGCGGATGCGCTGACAGAGCGTATCGTCATCCGACTGGCTCAGCCGTTTCAATGTCTCGGGAAGATCCCGGAAGTGGCTTTCGCCGCTGATCAGCACGTCCAGACAGTCGTGGTTGAGCAGCGACAGCGCGAGCGAGAGCCGCCGCTTGTGATCCCAGCGCGGGCGATGCCCCGGGGAGACGCTGCCGACCTGGCTCGACCGCAGCGTCAGGCGGCGCGCGTGAAACGCCTCGCCGAGCGGCAGGTTCACTTCGCGACTGCCGTACCAGCTCATTTCGAGCACGGTCGCCTCGAACCCGGCCAGCGAAAGGGCGGTCTGCAGGCCGCCATCCGAGGCGCTGGCGTGGATGACCAGGTCCTGCTCGGCAGCGGCCGTTTCCGGGGTATGAAAGTCGACGCTCAGCGCCTCTCCCAGGAAGCGCTTGCGCTCGTCGATATCGATCAACTGGACGTGGGCACCGGGCAGGCGCGCGCAGAGCCAGGCCACCAGGGCGCCGACCACGCCAGCGCCGACGACGCTGATTCGGTCGCCGATTCCCGGGGCGGCATCCCACAGGGCGTTGAGCGCCGTCTCCATGTTGGCGCCGAGGATCGCGCGTTGCGGAGGCACGTCCGGCGGCAGCGGAACGACATCGTCGGCCCCGACGCGGTAGTGGGTCTGGTGTGGATGCAGGCAATAGACGTACCGGCCGTGCCAGTCGTGGGCTCCCTGCTCGACGACGCCGACGTTGGAGTAGCCGTATTTGACCGGCCCCGGAAACTCGCCGCTCTGGAACGGCGCGCGCATTCGCTGGTATTCGCTGACCGGCACCTGGCCCTTGAAGACCAGGGTTTCGCTGCCACGGCTGATGGCCGAGTAGCAGGTTCTTATCATCAGATCGCCGCTGACACTCAGCTCGGCCTGGCGAATTTCGCCGGTGCCGTCGCCGAGCGACCAGAAAGCATGGGCGTAAGGCGTCGTCATTGAGATATCCGCTCCTTGATACAGATCTGGATGTCCGGCTTGCTGTCGCTCTGAATGGCAGTATGGCAGAGTATGACGATTTAGCATTGTACAATACTTGTACAATAAAAGGGCGGCAAGCAAGAGTCATCGAACCCGGGTTGGATATCCGCTTTCTATCGAAGGCTTGGCGGAATGATGCTGGGCGGGATAGGGTGCCGTCCGCTTCCGGTAATGAAGCGGCCAGGAAGTCGCTTCTCGCAAATCGATCAAAGTGCATCCAGACTTGTACGAGGTGCGTAACGATGCCTGACCACCAACGCCTTGGACGCAATGAGGCGGCGTGGGAGAGGGCGATCATGGCAACCAGGGAGAGACCGACGATGCGACATTCATCGGCACGCATGCGGGTAGCACCGCCTTCACGGCGATTTCGGTCCGTGCGGGGCTGGGTGGAGCTAGCGGCGGGTCTGGCCTTGGTGGCGTTGCTGGTCGAGTGGGTGCAGTGGGCGTTTTCCGCCCCGTCGGGCCTGCGGTTCACCGCCGGTGGCGTTTATTTGGCGATCGCGACGGCCGTGCTGTGGGTCTGGCCCGCCGCCCGTCATGGCCTGGGTTGGGCCAATCGCATCACGTTGCTGCGCGCCGCGTTGATCGCGGTCATCGCTGGCGTGGTGGTCTATCCGGATTTCATCCAGCGCCACGCCGAAGGTATCGCTTCGCTCTGTTTGCTGGCGCTGTCGCTCGACGGTATCGATGGCTGGGTGGCGCGCCGCACCGGTTCGTCGAGCGCTTTCGGTGCCCGTTTCGACATGGAGCTGGATGCCTTCTTCATCGTCGTGCTGTGTACGGCGCTGATCGCGCTGGAGAAGGTCGGCCCGTGGGTGCTGGTCATCGGCCTGGCTCGCTACGCGTTCGTGATCGCCGGAATGTACTCGCCCTGGCTCAATCGGGCGCTGCCCGAGAGCTACTTTCGCAAGACGATCTGCGTATGGCAGGTGGCGACGTTGATGGTCTGTCTGCTGCCTTTCGTCGAGCCGGCGTGGGCCACCGATTTTGCGCTTCTGGCGGCGGCGCTGCTGCTGCTCTCCTTCGGCCGCGACATCATCTGGCTCTGGCGGCACCGCCCGGTCGACGATGCCGAATTCTGACGCTGCGTCGTTGCCGGTGTCTCGCGCATCCATGATCCGCTTTCGAATGCTTTCGGAGCGAGGAGAGGAGGAGGCACCGCGCCTATCGAGCGGGAAGCCGGGCAGTAACATGACTCGCCTTGATCGCGCGATGGCTTTACGATCATAAGATCTTCAATTACCAAGGGTTGTCATGGCGCAGGAAGCTTTCACGCTTGCGGGCGAACGAATCGAGCCCGGCACGCGTCGCCAGATCGATGTACCGGTCGCCAAGCTCTATACGCACGCTCCGATGCATATTCCGGTCGAAGTGGTTCACGGGCGCCAGCCCGGGCCGGTGCTGCTGGTTTGCAGTGCGATTCATGGCGACGAGCTCAATGGTGTCGAGATCGTCCGCCGACTGTTGAAGTTGCCGAACCTGTCGAGACTGCGGGGAACGTTGATCGCCGTTCCGGTCGTCAACGTCTTCGGCTTCGTGCAGCAGTCGCGCTACCTGCCGGATCGGCGCGATCTCAACCGCTGCTTTCCGGGAAGCGAGAACGGGTCGTTGGGTTCACGAATCGCGGCGCTGCTGCGCGAGGAGATGGTCGATCGGGCCACGCATATCATCGACCTGCATACCGGGGCCATTCACCGTACCAACCTGCCGCAGATCCGATCCCAACTGCGCCAGAATCGGGAAACCCAGGCCATGGCCGAGGCGTTCGGGGTGCCGGTGATCCTGAATGCCGAGCTGCGCGAGGGGAGTCTGCGCGAATATGCCCAGAATCGCGGCGTGCCGGTGCTGACCTACGAGGCCGGCGAGGCGCTGCGATTCGATGAGTGGGCGATAGCGCCCGGCGTCAGAGGGATCCGGCGTGTCATGCGGCTGATCGGCATGCTGCCGGTGGACAGCCGGCGACGGGCGCCGCCGGCGGCCGAGATCGCCAACGGTTCCAGCTGGGCACGGGCGCCGATCGATGGCATTTTCCGGCCGCGCGTGAGGCTGGGCGCGCGGGTCGCCAAGCAGCAGGTGCTGGGGGTGGTCGCTGATCCGTTCGGCAACGATGAAGCACCGATCGTCGCGAGTGCCGATGGTATCGTCATCGGGATGAGCAACCTGCCGCTGGTCAACGAAGGCGAGGCGCTGCTTCACGTTGCCCGCTACCAGGAAATCGACGACGTCGAGAACGCGGTGGAGGACTTCCAGTCGCGCTACGAGACGACCGGCTTCTAGGTTTGATATTCAACAGTCGGCGAGCAGTCACCGGTCACCGGTCTTTGGCCCGCGGCAGTCAGGCCGTCTGTGCCAGCCGGCTTTCGTCCACCAGGCCAACGGCATCGTCGTAGATGCTGATGCCGGCGCCTTCCCGATGGGCATGCTCCGATAGATGACGACGGAAGCGTCTTCCGCCCGCGCAGCCCTGGAACAGTCCCAGTAGATGTCGGGTCACGTGGTTGAGCTTGGCGCCCTCGGCGAGTCGCTCGATCACGTAGGGACGGAAGGCGCGCGCCACGTCGTGGCGGCTGGATGCCGGCGGCGTCTGACCATAGAGCTGGCTATCGACCTCGGCCAGCAGCCAGGGATTCTGATACGCCTCACGACCGACCATCACGCTGTCCACGCCGGCCTCCAGGTGCGCCCGGCACGCCTCCAGCGTCTTGATACCGCCGTTGATGCCAATATGCAGCTCGGGATGGGCGGCCTTGAGACGATAGATCCTTTCGTAGTTCAGCGGCGGCACGTCCCGGTTCTCCTTGGGAGAGAGCCCCTGCAGCCAGGCCTTGCGGGCATGCACGATGAAGGTATCGCAGCCGGCGGCTGCCACCCGCTCGATGAAGCGCTCGAGATCGGCATCCTCGTCCTGGTCGTCGATGCCGATACGGCACTTCACCGTGACCGGGATCGATACCGCGCCACGCATCGCCGCCACGGCATCGGCAACCTTGTCGGGATAACCCATCAGGCAGGCGCCGATCAGGTTGTTCTGGACCCGATCGCTGGGGCAGCCCACGTTCAGGTTGACCTCGTCGTAGCCCCACGCCTCGGCGATGGCCGCGCATTCGGCCAATTCCCCGGGATCGCTGCCCCCCAATTGCAGCGCCAGCGGATGTTCGACGGCGCTGTAACCCAGAAAACGCTCTCGCGGCGAGCCGTGCAGGATCGCGCCCGTGGTCACCATTTCCGTATACAGCAGCGCACGCCGCGTGAGACACCGCGCCAGCGCGCGGTAATCGCGGGTCGTCCATTCCATCATCGGGGCCACGGAAAAGGTGCGGTCGAGCTGTGGCGCTGTGGTATTGGTTTGAAGGTCGGTCATGGCATCGAGATCGAGTTGGCAGGATGTCTTGGCAGCGGGATCCGAATAGCGGGATGACTGATTCGGCGGGCCACAGGGCGCGAGAGTGTCGCATATTTTCGAGCAGGTCGCATGACTCGAGACGAATGCAAGGGGCGGGCTAAAGTCGCCTGGTTGTCTGCCGATAGAGTATTCGTCCAACGGCCTGATGCGCGCATGAGCGCCAGTAGCCGGGTATGTGTTCGGCGTCTTTGCCGAATTCGCCTATCACTTTGTGTCGCTTCCCTGCGACTGCTTCGACCCGGCGCACATGGCAACCATCCTTGTGTGCGATCGGGTCGCTTTTTCCCGCCGATTCAACATCGGACATTTCACTGATTGACTTCAAGAATCGATTTTTTACCGCGGCTTCTCGTCATACCGGACCGCGATATTGCCTGGAGAACGTGTCATTCCGGAAAGACGGAAGAGAATTATCATACAGCCGGTATTCGGCCTGAGAAGACGATCGATTCGGGAACGGAAATGCTAATTGATCAGGAAAATGGTGCCCGGAGTCGGACTTGAACCGACACGACCTAACGGTCGAGGGATTTTAAGTCCCTTGCGTCTACCAATTTCGCCATCCGGGCCAACGACATCCGGTCAAACTATCCGGTAACCTTTTGAAAGGCAAGGCGCCGGTGACCAAGGAAGCGACCGAATCACGCAGATTCGATGCTGAGAAGAAGTGGAGGCTGGAGTCGGAATCGAACCGGCGTACACGGAGTTGCAGTCCGCTGCATAACCACTCTGCCATCCAGCCTTTCATCGATTTACCAAGGACTGCCGCTCGAACTGGTCTGGCCAGTAAAACCTGCGTCAATTCAGTAGGATCGAAAATCGTGTTGGAGCGGGAAAGGAGATTCGAACTCCCGACCCTCGCCTTGGCAAGGCGATGCTCTACCACTGAGCTATTCCCGCTGAACACGCCGTCGCATTATAAGGATAACTTCGTAAGTGTCAAACGCTTATGGCAATTTTTAGTCACAGCGAACGAGTCAATTCCGGCCAGGCCGCCTTGAGGTACTGGATCATCGACCACAGTGTCAGGCCGGCCGCGGCGTAGAGCAGAACGATGGCGAGATGGGCGATCGGAGAACCGGGAGGAAAGCCCAGCAGCAGCAGCAGGGAGATCATCTGCAGCGTCGTCTTGGACTTGCCGATCCAGGAGACGGCGACGCGCTTGCGCTGGCCTATCTCCGCCATCCATTCGCGCAGCGCGGAGATCACGATCTCGCGACCGATGATGACCAGGGCGGGAAGCGTCAGCCAGATCGCCTCGTAGCGCTCTATCAATAGTGCCAGGGCAACGGCGACCATGACCTTGTCCGCCACGGGATCGAGAAAGGCGCCGAAGGGGGTGCTCTGATTCCAGCGTCTGGCCAGGTAGCCATCCAGCCAATCGGTGATCGCGGCCAGCCCGAAAAGCGCTGCGGTCAGCGGAAGACTCCAGGCATAGGGGAGATAGAACAGCACCACCATGAGCGGGATGAACACGATTCTTGCCAGAGTGAGCATATTGGGTATGTTCATCGTGCCGCTAGCGTCCTTACTGGGGGTTGGGAATCGGGCATTTTACGCCTGCTGCTTGCGCTCATCCATGGAGCGCCTGGTGAATGGTAGCCGCCATCTGTTCATTGATCCCGGGAACGCGCGAAAGATCGTCTCTGGTTGCCTTGCGCACGCCCTGCAGACCGCCGAAGAAGCGTAACAGTTCTCGACGGCGTTTCGGCCCGATACCGGGAATATCCTGCAGCGAAGACGTTCGACGCTGCTTGTCGCGGCGCTGACGGTGGCCGGTGATCGCGAAGCGGTGGGCTTCGTCGCGTATATGCTGGATCAGATGCAGTGCCGGCGAGCTGGTGTCGAGATTCAGCGTGCGGTCCACGGTTTCGATGAACAGCGTTTCCAGGCCGGCCTTGCGTGTCGTGCCCTTGGCGACGCCGATCAGCGCAACGCCGACGACTTCCAGCTCGACCAGCACTTCCCGGGCCATGTTCAACTGGCCCTTGCCGCCGTCGACGATCAGGATATCAGGCAGTTTGCCTTCGCCTTTCTGCAGTCGTTTGAAACGGCGGGTCAGGGCCTGTCGCATGGCCGCGTAATCGTCACCGGCGGCCACGCCCTCGATATTGAAACGCCGATAGTCGGACTTGGCCGGGCCGTTCTGGTCGAACACGACGCAGGAGGCCACTGTCGCCTCGCCATGACTGTGGCTGATATCGAAACACTCCAGCCGTGCGGGCGCTGTCGGCATGTCCAGGGCTTCTCGCAGAGATTCGAAGCGCTTGCCCAACTGGCTGCGGTTGGCGAGCTGGGTGGCCAGATGCTGCTCGGCGTTGGTGATCGCCAGCCGACGCCACTGGGCACGATGGCCACGGACTTGCGAGGTCACCCGGACCCGGCGGCCGGCGTGCTCGCTCAGCGCCGACTGGAGGAGTTCGCTGTCCATCAGTGGATGCGAGGCGATGATCTCGAGCGGGATCTCCTTGGACTGGCCGAGGTAGAACTGGCTGACGAACTCGCTGAGCAGTTCGCTGGCGCCAAGATCCAGGCCGTTGTCGGGCTGATAGTGCCGCGCGCCCAGCATGCGTCCCTGACGAATGGCCAGCACGCTGACGCACAGCCCGCCCGGTTGCTCCGCCAGGGCAAAGACATCGGCATCGCCATCGGTATTGTCGACGTACTGCTTCTCCTGCAGCCGTCGCAGCTGCTGTATCTGATCCCGCAGCCGGGCAGCTTCCTCGAAATCGAGGGAATCGCTCGCGCGCTCCATGCTGGCGGTCAACTGCTGCGTGACCTGCTCGCTGCGCCCTTCGAGACACATCACGGCGTGCTCGACATCCTGGCGGTAGTCGGCTTCGCTGATGTTGTCGACGCAGGGCGCGCTGCAGCGCTTGATCTGATACTGCAGGCAGGGGCGCTGACGATGGGCGAACACGCTGTCTTCGCAGTTGCGGATACGAAAGATCTTCTGCATCAGCGAAAGGCTCTCGCGTACCGCGGTGGAGCTGGGATAGGGGCCCAGGTAACGGCCGTCGCGTCGCTTCTGCCGAACGCGCTTGAACTCGAGCGCGGGGTAGGGGTGCCGATCGGTGACGAAGACGTAGGGATACGACTTGTCGTCTCGAAGCAGAATGTTGTAAGGAGGGCGCAACTCCTTGATCAGGGTCTGCTCGAGCAGCAGCGCCTCGGTTTCGCTCCGGGTAATCGTGACCTGGATGTCCTGGATCCGCGCGACCAGCGCCTGGGTCTTGGCGTTCAACGCGCCACGGAAGTAGCTGGCCAGTCGTGGCTTGAGTCGCTTGGCCTTGCCGACATAGAGCACGTTGGCCTGCTCGTCGAGCATGCGGTACACGCCCGGAGACTCCGAGACCGACTTCAGGAAGTGCTTGGCGTCGAAGCGCGATGGGGTATCGATCGAGAATTCACTCATCCTCGCAGTATATCAAAAACCCGGGCGGGCACTGCGAGGATCGAACATTTCCACCGGGCTCATCGCGCATGGCCGAGGTTCAGGTCCGGGGGCCGAGATTGTCCAGTAAACCGTGGCGCAGACCGAGATGGGTCAGCTCGACATCGGACTGCACCTGTAGCTTGTCGAAGATTCGGTAGCGGTAGGTATTCACGGTCTTCGGGCTAAGTGCGAGCTGCTCCGAAATGCGACTCACCTTGTAGCAATGGATGATCATCGTCGCGATCTGCAGTTCCCGGTGCGAGAGCTGATCGAACGGATTGTGACGGCCTTCGCTACGAGCCAGCACGACGCGCTGGGCAATGTCGGCGCTGATGAAGCGCTCGCCTTCCGCTATTCGGCGCACCGCGTCGATCATCAGATCCAGCTCGGTGCCCTTGCTGATGAATCCCGTCACGCCAGCGTTGATCAGGCGTTGCGCCGTTCCTTCGTCGACCTGTCCCGTCAGCGCGATGATTCGAATGCCGGGCTGCGTCTTGAGGAGCTTCAGGATGGTCTCCAGGCCCCCGATTCCCGGCATGCGAATGTCGATCATCGCAATATCCGGCGCATGAATCCGGCAGCTCTCCAAGGCGCTTTCACCACTGTCGGCTTCGGCAATGACCTCGATGTCAGGCTCGCTGTCTAATACGCGAGCGATACTCGTGCGCACCAGATGGTGATCGTCGGCTACCAATACCTTGATCAAGATAACTCCTGGATTCCTGCTGTCCTTGAAACCTGCCTGTGGCAAATGTGCAGCAATCGGCGCGATGGAACGCCCTGGGCCTTTATCGGGTCGATACGCGCCGATGTTGGCTTCTTTACGGAAAGCCGATGTTGGCTTCTTTACGAAAAAGAGTATGAGCAAATCGTGAAACCGGCACCGTTGGCGCTGTCGTCTCCCGTTCCCTCTGTTACGTAGTGTGACATGTTATCGGACCAAATACTCCCATCCGGCCTCGAGATTTGCGCTCGGGAAATCGCTTCGATCGGTCTTCCCGATGTGGTTTTGACCATGCTTTTCCCATTGGGGGTTGACCTTGGCCTGTCAGGCTTTTATAGTGCGTCGCGTCCTTCGGGACAGCAGCTATTCGGGGCCTTAGCTCAGCTGGGAGAGCGCAACACTGGCAGTGTTGAGGTCAGCGGTTCGATCCCGCTAGGCTCCACCAAGAATACCTATTGAATTAGCCGCTTCGCGCTTCATGTGCCTGGCGGCTTTTTCATGTCTGAATGCCTGTCCTTGTCATCATTCCCTCGAGCCGGATCATTCGATTGGGAGCTCCAGCCGTAGCGCTTGCGCTACGCCATGCAGCGGGCTGTCGCAATTCGGCTGCGGCAATGAATTAGCCTATTTATCTGCAGATACTTATCTCTTTGCCACGTCGAGCGACTCACACAATGCAGTGATTCGCCGCGATGAACCAGTGGTTGATCTTGAGTAGCCAAGCGCATTGCGAGGGGCCGTATGCAAGAGTTCGTATTCGACGTCGCGATCAGACCGGCAGCAGGTTCGTCCCGGCAACGCTGGGAGGCGTTGGTGCCGGCCTTGCCCGGCCTGACGGCAGAAGCCTCGACCGATATGAAGGCCTTCGAACGTCTCCAGGACGTGATCATTCCTTTTCTGGCTCAGCGGCTCGCAAAGGGGGAGGGCGTTCCCCTGCAATCCCGAGTCGGCCATTACATGAGCCGCTACGGGCTGGTTTTCTGGCAGTTTCTCTGTATCCGCCTGGGCCCCTTGAGGTCTGGCCTGCTGGCGATCGAACCCATCTTTCCCGATATCGACGAACTGTTGACACGCCTCGACGGAAATGGCGTCGACGAGTAGCCAGCTCCCGAAGCGTGAACCACACTTCATGGACGAGACAGGCGTTTTAATCATATGAACAGAGATACTGAGGCAGCAGCTTCATTTCTTTGGGAAGCAAAGGTGCAAAACCATGGTATCAGGCGTTCACTTTTCCAATCGTCTTTCTCCCAACGACCTGATGATTCGGAAGCTGGAGAGCATCTTCAGGCTTTCCGACGATGAGAGGCAGGTGCTACAGGACCTTCCGGTGCAAGTGGAGTCGCTCAATCCCGGGCAGGATATCATCCGCATCGGCGAGCACGCTTCCCGGAGCTGTCTGCTGCTGGAGGGGTTTACCTGCGTCTACAAGCTGACCTCGGACGGGAAGCGTCAGATCATGGCGGTGCATGTTCCTGGCGACATGCCGGATCTGCAGAGCCTGCATCTCAAGGTCATGGACATGAGTCTCGCGTCGATCAGTTCCAGCATGGTCGGATTCATCCAGCATGACGCCTTGAAGCGGGCCTGCGAGCGTTCTCCCCGCCTCGCCGCGGCCTTCTGGCGCGAGACACTGGTCGATGCGTCGATATACCGGGACTGGATCCTCAATATCGGGCAGCGGGGCGCCTATCCGCGGGTGGCGCACCTTCTTTGCGAGCTATTGATGCGGCTGAAAGCCGTAGGGTTTGCCGAGAATGACTCTTTCCGCCTGCCAATTACGCAGGCCGAATTGGCAGATGCGATAGGTATCACCCCGGTCCACATGAATCGCGTCTTTCAGGCGCTGCGCGCGGATGGTCTGATCGAAGCCAAGCGTGGCAGGATAACCGTTCTGGATGAGGAGCGGCTGAAGGAGGAGGGAGACTTCGACCCGCTCTATCTTCACCAAATCAAGAGCGTCTCGAATTGAGCGGCGTTGGCCCGATTCCTTTTGGAAGACAGGCGATAACGCCGTTGACACCCTGCGTGACGACGCGGCACTATATTTCCCATGATCACGAACCGAATACGCAAGCATAACCAGGGGTGGTGGCGCCTTTGATCCAAGGGTGGCACGCCTACGTCTGTCTGACGTTTGAAAAGAATGCCGCCCCACGGGGCGGCATTTTTGTGTGTTCGTTTCGCTTCGTGAGGTCGGCATAGAGGCAGCGATCGACTTGGATCGCATTCGGGTAAATCTCGAGCCAAGAGTCGATTTAATCGATATATCAGGAGTTTATTCCCATGTCAGTCCTCATGATCGACAATTACGATAGCTTCACCTTCAATATCGTTCAGTATCTGGGCGAGCTGGGGGCCGATGTCGTCACCGTGCGCAACGACGACGTGGACCTTGCCGAGCTGGAGCGCCACGAACCGACCCACCTGGTGGTCTCGCCCGGGCCGTGTACGCCCAACGAAGCGGGTATCTCGATGGAGGCGATTCGCCACTTCGCCGGCAGGATCCCGATACTCGGCGTCTGTCTCGGTCACCAGGCCATCGGCCAGGTCTATGGTGGCGACGTGATCCGCGCGCCTCAGGTGATGCACGGCAAGACATCTCGCATTCGTCACCGCGGTGAAGGGGTTTTCGAAGGGCTCGAAGACCCGCTCGAGGTCACCCGTTACCATTCGCTGGTGGTCGATGCCGCTACCCTGCCGGAGTGCCTCGAGATCACGGCCTGGGCCGATGACGACGACCCGACCCCAGGGCTGATCATGGGTTTGAAGCACAAGACGCTGGATATCGAAGGGGTCCAGTTTCACCCCGAATCGATTCTGTCTCGCCAAGGCCACGAGCTGCTGGCGAACTTCCTGAAACGGCGCGGCTAACGGAACAGGCGAGGAACCAACATGCAGATGCGGGATGCCATTGGCGCGGTCATGCGCCGTCAGGATCTCAGTTACGAGGACACCCACGCCGTCATGAAGGCGATCATGACGGGCGAAGCGACCGAGGCCCAGATCGGCGGTTTTCTGATCGGGCTGGCGATGAAGGGGGAAACCGCCGACGAGATCACGGCGGCAGCGCAGGTCATGCGCGAACTGATGCAGCCGGTATCGATCGACTGCGACAACATCGTCGACATCGTCGGCACTGGCGGCGATGGCGCCAACCTTTTCAACGTTTCCACGGCTTCGAGCTTCGTGGTCGCGGCCGCGGGCGGCCATGTCGCCAAGCACGGCAACCGGGGCGTTTCCTCCGCCGCCGGTAGCGCGGATCTGTTCGATGTGGCGGGGATCTATCTCGATCTCGACGCGGCGACCATCGCGCGCTGTATAGAACAGGTCGGGGTCGGTTTCATGTTCGCGCCGCGCCACCACCAGGCGATGCGCCACGCCATCGGCCCGCGACGGGAAATGGGCGTTCGTACGGTCTTCAACATCCTTGGTCCGCTGACCAATCCGGCGGGGGCGCCCAATCAGCTGCTGGGCGTCTACGCACCGCATCTCGTGCCGCTGGTGGCAGAGTCGCTGCGCAAGCTGGGCAGCCGGCACGTGCTGGTGGTTCACGCCGAGGATGGCCTGGACGAAATCTCTGTGGCGGCGCCGACGCGGGTTGCCGAGCTTCGCGACGGCGAGATTCGTGAATACACGATCACGCCCGAGGAGCTGGGCATCGAGCGTCAGTCCCTCGATCCGCTGAAGGTCGTGACCGCCGAAGACAGTCTCCAGCTGGTCAAGGAAGCGCTGGTCGGCAAGGGTGTGGCTGGCGATATCGTCGCGCTCAACGCCGGAGCGGCGCTGTTCGCTGCCGATGTGGCGGATTCGCTCAAGGAAGGCGTGCTGATGGCGCAGGACGCCCAGGCCTCCAAGCTGCCGCTGGAAAAGCTCAAGGAGCTTTCCGACTTTACCCGGGTCTTCGCCAACTGACCGCCCGCGACAAAACTGGCGTCTTCGCCGAACCAGCGTCTTCGCTGAATCAGAACCAGCTCAACAGGAATCTCCACGATGACCGATGCCGCCGATAGTGAACTGCCTACCATTCTGGCCAAGATCCTGGCACGCAAGCGCGAGGAGATCGCCGAACGCCGCGCGGTCGACAGCGAGCAGACCTGGCTGGAGCGGGCGAAGGCGCAGAGCGCGCCGCGAGGCTTCGTCTCGGCGCTCAATGCCTGTATCGATGGCGGCGACCCCGCGGTCATCGCCGAGATCAAGAAGGCGTCGCCCTCCAAGGGAATCATCCGGGAAGACTTCCGGCCCGCCGAGATTGCGGCCGACTACGCCGCGGCCGGCGCCAGCTGTCTCTCGGTACTGACGGACGCCGACTACTTCCAGGGGCACGAGGACTATCTGATCGCCGCCCGGAATGTCTGCGACCTGCCGGTGATTCGCAAGGATTTCATCATCGACGGCTATCAGGTGGCGGAAGCCAGAGGCATCGGCGCGGACTGCATTCTGCTGATCGTGGCAGCGCTGAGCGACGAGCAGCTCAAGGATCTCTACCAGCAGGCGACGGCACTGGGCATGGACGTGCTGGTCGAGGTGCACGATATCTTCGAGCTCGAACGGGCGCTGATGCTCGATCTGCCACTGGTGGGGATCAACAACCGCGACCTGCGCACGTTCGAAACCTCGCTGGACACCACTTTCGACCTGCTCAAGCGAATCCCCCAGGGCGTGACGGTCGTCACCGAGTCCGGCATTCATGGCCGGGACGACGTCGAGCGCATGCGCGAATTCGACGTCAATGCCTTTCTGGTCGGCGAAGCTTTCATGCGCGAGAAAGAACCCGGGAGCGCGCTTCGCCGGATGTTCTTTTAACCCGGACCGCGTCACGCGTCCACGCCGGGCTGACGAACGCTCAGCGCCAATGTAAGAACCCCGCTTCCCGGTCGTCGACTCGGGAAGCGGGGTTCGTCATTGCGTGGCCTAATCGGAGCTCATAATCCAGAGCCCCAAATCCGGAACCTGGAATTCAGAACTCGGGCGAATCCGGGAATATCAGGCTGATCAGCGTATCTCCCGCCTTCGGGTTGAGCGGCTTGTCGGCCGTGGCGATACGGATCCGGCCGCTGGTCGAGAGCGTGAACAGCGTCAGCAGGCGGTCGTGGTGAATGCGACGATAATCGTCGATATCGAAGTTGTCGCTGATGTTGGCCTGACGAACCACGGCGCCCTGGCCGATCAGGCTTGAAAGACGGGTGAAAGTGGTATGACCGTCGAACAGCAGCGGCAGGTGTGCCAGCGCCTGTTGATGGTGGCGCCGGGCATTGCGGGAGGACTCCACCGCCAGCCGGAAGACCTTGCCGTGTCCGAGGATGTGCTCGAAGTGCAGCGCGGCCAGGTTGTTGAGCTCGCGGTAGGGCGAGAGCGGCAACAGGTGGCCGATGCCGGTCAGCCCCAAATGCTGGGCGGCGTGCTCCGACAGCGGGTTGCCGTAGTAGGTCGGGATGTTGGCCATCCGCGCTTCCTGAATGGCGTCCCAGTTGTGGTCGCATAACCGCACCGCGAAACCGGCTTCCTGGAGCGCGCTGCCGAATGCCCGCGAGACGGGGTTGGCGCCGATGATCAGGAATCCCGATGCGGTTGGGGCGTTCACTTTCAGCAGCCTCGCCAGCGGGCGCGAGAACAGGCTCTGGACGACGACGGTGCTGATGATCACCAGAAACGTGACCGGCACCAGCAGCTCGGCGCCGGGAACCTCCAGCGCCTCGAGGCGAATCGCGAACAGCGAGGCCACGGCCGCCGCGACGATCCCGCGAGGAGAGAGCCAGGCCAGCAGCGCCTTTTCCCGCCAGTTGAGCGAGCTGCCCCAGGTGCACAGCCACACCGCCAGCGGCCGCGCGACCCACACCAGAATGACCAGGAACGCCCACGCTTCCCACGACAGCAGGCCCAACTGGGCCAGGCTCAGGCGCGCAGCCAGCAGGATGAACAGCCCCGAGATCAGCAGGATCGATAGCGTCTCCTTGAACTCCAGGATCGGCTGGGTCGGCACGCCGCGCATGTTTGCCATCCATACCCCCATGACGGTGACGGTCAGCAGGCCGGACTCGTGGAACAGCAGGTTCGACGCGGTGAACAGCGTCAGCATGATCATCAGGGTGCCGAAGCTGTGCAGCCGCTGGGGCAGCCAGTAGTGACGCAGCACGCTGCCCCATAGATAGCCGCCGGCCGTGCCCAGGCCGAAGCCGATCACCGCGGTCTGGGCGAAGCTCAGCAGGGTATGCGCTGCCGCACCGTTGGAGAGCCCCAGGGCGACGAACTCGTAGACCAGTACCGCGCCGATGGCGCCGATCGGATCGATCAGGATGCCTTCCCAGCGCAGGATCTGGCTGACGTGTTCCCGGGCGCGCAGGGTTTGCAGCAGCGGCAATACTACCGTCGGCCCGGTCACCACCAGTAGCGCCCCCAGCACGCTGGCCATCTCCCAGGAAAGGCCCAGTACCAGATGCGCGGCGGCAATGGCGATCAGCGCCGTGATCAGCGCGCCCCAGGTCACCAGCCGGCTGACCGTGCGGCCATGGCCGCGAAGCTCGCGGAAATCCAGCGTCAAGGCGCCCTCGAACAGGATCACCGCCACCGCCAGGGAGACCAGCGGGAACAGTAGATCGCCCAGCACCGCGTCGGGATCGAGGATGCCGGTCACCGGGCCAGCGGCGATTCCGGCGATCAGTAGCGGAAGAATGGCGGGCACCCGGAGCTGCCAGGCAAGCCATTGGCAGATCAGTGCCAGCAGGCCGATGCCGGTGAGGGCAAGGGCAGCGTTTTCCATGGCAGTCTCTCCAGGAGGTGGCAAAAGGCGCGCAGACTAGCGGCGGCATTGCATTGATGCAATGCCGAATCGAAGGCAAAGGAGGCTTCAGGGTGTGGCGAGTTGTCGCTGGGTCCAGTTGACGATATCCGCGGAGCCCATGGCACCGGCCTGGCGCGCGATCTCTCGCCCGCCGCGGAACAGGATCAGCGTCGGGATGCTGCGAATACCGAATCGCGAGGCGATATCCGTCGCGGCTTCGGTATCCAGCTTGCCCAGGATGACGTTCGGCGACAACGCCCTGGCGGCCTGGGCGAACCCTGGCGCCATCGCCTTGCAGGGGCCGCACCAGCCGGCCCAGAAATCGACCAGGATCGGCAGGTCGCTGCGTGACACGAAGCGATCGAAGTTGGCCGAATCCAGCGTCAGCGGCTGGTCGCCGAACAGGGCGTTGTGGCAGCGCCCGCAATTCGGGGCATCGCCCAGGCGTGTACTGGCAACCCGGTTGATCGCGTGGCAGTGGGGGCAAACGACGTGTTTCGCGGCGGACATGGGGTTGGCTCCTGGTTGGCGAAGGGGGAGGGTCGGTCAATGGATGCAGATGGCGCCGGGGCTCGTCTTCGAACCCCCCGTTTCTTCTCGACGGCTCAGAGGGTGTTTACAAAAGGGCTGCACTCGACAATCCAGCGTTAAAATCGGCCTCGAATACTCATTTACCCCATGTAAACTCCGTGTTTTCGGCCAATTTTGCCTTGTCTTGCCTTCGTTCGCCTGTTTTGTAAACACCCTCTCATATGGCTCAATTAATAGACCGATCCGCGATCTTGATCCATTTCAATAGCGCCTGTAGCGGGTGCGGCAGTGTCTGGTTCGACAGTCGCTTGACCTGGCTGCGGCAGGAGTAGCCCGTGGCGAGCAGACGACCGGCATTGGCGTCATCTTCCACCGGGGCACGCCAGGAAAGATCGTAGATTTTTTCCGAGGTGTCGCGGTTGCGCGCTTCGTGCCCGTAGGTGCCGGACATGCCGCAGCAGCCGGTGGCGACCAGATCCAGCTGAAGCCCGAAGTGCGCGAACAACTGCTGCCAGCCCCTGGGGCTGCCCGGCGCGTTGGTCTTCTCGGTGCAGTGGCTCATCAGGCGATAGCCGGAGTCGGCACCGGTTGCCTCGTCGCGCCAGCCTCGCGGCAGAATCGACTGCCCCAGCGACAGTAGCCACTCCTGCAGCAACAGTACCTCGGGCACGGCCTGCGGGCCGAGCGTCTTGACGTACTCCTGACGGTAGGTGAGCGTCATCGCCGGATCGATGCCCACCAGCGGTACGCCGAAGCCGGAAAGCGCCCGGAGCCTGGCCGCCTGTCTTTCCGCCACTCGCTCGAAGCGACCGAGGAAGCCCTGCACATGCAGCGGCTTGCCGTTGGGGTGGAAGGGCGCCACGAAAACGCGAATATCGAGGCGTCCCAGCAGCTCGACCACATCCATGACCAGCCGCGATTCGAAGTGGCTGGTAAAGGCGTCCTGCACCAGCACCACGCTGCGGCTTTTCTGAGACTCGGTGAGTCGGCCCAGCGTCAGCGGCGTGGCTTCGGCGACGCCCCAGGCGGCGAGCGTCTTCCCGAGGCTGGCGCGGGAGAGTTTCGGGCTGTCGACGATGCCGAGGCCTTTCGCCAGGAAGCGGTCGACCAGGCGGTTGTCGAGCAGCGCGTTGTAGAGTGGCGTCACCGATCGAAGATGCGGCACGACGAACTCGAGCCCGCCGATCAGATAATCGCGCAGCGGGCGCGCGTAGCGGCTGTGATAGCTCTCCAGGAAGCGCGAACGAAAATCCGGCACGTCGACCTTGATCGGACACTGGCCGGCGCAGGACTTGCACACCAGACACCCGGCCATGGCGTCATGGACCTCATGTGAGAAGTCCGTCTCGCCGCGCCGCCGGGCGATCGACCGCCCGATCTTGCCGGGCTGGGCCAGGAGCCAGGCGCCGAGGCCTCCGCGGCGCTGGGCTCGACTTACCTCGGTTACATCGACACCGGCGTTGCCCTGACGGCGCAGCCATTCGCGCATCAGGCTGGCGCGACCCTTGGGCGAATGAATGCGCTCACGCGTCGCCTTCCAGGAAGGGCACATGGCATCGGCCGGGTCGTAGTTGTAGCAGGCGCCGTTACCGTTGCAGTAGACGGCACTGGCGTTCTCCTGCCAGACCCGCTCGTCGATCTGACGATCCAGCTCACCGCGGGTGGTAACGCCGTCGATCGCCAGCAGCCCCGGGTCGTGTCCGTCGACGATGCCGGTGGCGCCGGGCGCCAGCGGTGTCGCGATCTTGCCCGGGTTGAACTGGTTGTGCGGGTCGAAGGCGGCCTTCACCCGTTGCAGCGCGGGGTAGAGCTCGCCGAAGAAGCGCGGCGTATATTCGGAGCGCACCCCCTTGCCGTGTTCGCCCCACAGCAGCCCGCCGTAGCGCTGGGTCAATGCTGCCACCTCATCGGAAATCTCGCGAATCAGGCGTGCCTGCGCCGGATCCTTCATGTCGATGGCGGGGCGGACGTGCAGCACGCCGGCGTCGACGTGGCCGAACATGCCGTATTCGAGATCGCGCGCGTCCAGCAGTTGGCGAAACTCGGCGATGTAGTCGGCCAGCCGCTCGGGGGGTACCGCGGTGTCCTCGACGAACGGAATCGGGCGTTTCTCGCCCTTGGCATCGACCTTGGCGTTGCCGAGCAGACCCACGGCGCGCTTGCGCATGGCATAGACCCGGGCAATCTGCGGGCGGCCCTCGGCCAGGGTGTAGCCGAGCCGTTCGACGCCGGCATCCGAGCCGAGATGCTCGACGAACGCCTGGACGCGCTCGGCCAGCCGCGCCGGATCGTCATCGTTGAGCTCGACCAGATTGATGCCGCGAATCGGTGTCCCGCGCTCACCATTGTCACCAACGACGGCGGGGAAGAATTCCGCCACGCTGTCCCAGACGAAATCCTCCATCGCCAGTGTCAGCACACGGTCGTCGATGGTTTCGATCGACGTCGGACTGCCTTCCGCCACCAGCGCCTTGGCGTCGCGCAGCGCATCCATGAAGCTCGCATAGCGCACGTTGACCAGGGTCGAGTGCCTGGGCAGCGGCAATACGTTGAGCGTCGCCTCGTTGAGCAGTGCCAGCGAGCCCTCCGAGCCGCACAGCACGCTGTTGAGGTCGAAGCGGCCCTGGTCGTCGGTCAGGTGCGCCAGATCGTAGCCGGTCAGGCAGCGGTTGAGTGGCGGAAAGACCTCCGCGATGCGCGCCCGCTCGGTGGTCGCGATGTCGCTCACCGCGCGGTAGATCTCGCCGACCCGGTCGTCGCGCTGGCAGGCGGCCGCCAGCGCCGTTTCGTCCAGCGGCCGGCTCTCGAGCCGCTCGCCGCCGGGCAGCACGACATCGAGCTCGAGCACATGGTTGCGCGTCTTGCCGTATTCGCAGCTGCCCTGGCCGCTGGCATCGGTAGAGATCATGCCGCCGATCGTGGCGCGGTTGGAGGTGGAGAGCTCCGGGGCAAAGAACAGCCCGTGGGGCTTGAGCGCGGCGTTCAACTGATCCTTGACCACGCCGGCCTGAACCCGCACGCGGCGGTTCTCGACGTCGATCTCGAGGATCCGGTTCATGTAACGGGAGACGTCCACCACCAGCCCGTCGGTCAGCGACTGGCCGTTGGTGCCGGTGCCGCCGCCACGCGGGGCGAGCACGATGTCGCGGTGCGCCTCGCGTCCGAGCAGGCGGGCGATCAGTTCGAGATCGGCAGCGTCGCGCGGGTAGAGAACCGCCATCGGCAAGCGCTGATAAATGGAGTTGTCCGTCGCCAGCACGGTACGGTTGGCGGCATCGTCGGCGATGTCTCCCCGGAAACCCGCATCGGCCAGCTCCGCGAGGAACCGGCGATAGCGCTCGGGCAGGGTGAGATCGGCACTGGCCGGATCTAGGCGTGTAATCATCGTCATGCATCAAGCCATCACGTCGGGCCGGTCGGGCGGCCGTCGCCGGACGGATTCCATCCGGCAGGTTATCGGTTCTTGGCGCCGGGGCGCTCGAGGGCGGATAGTTTAGCGCGCCTAGCGCGGCAGCGACACGAATCCCCGGTGGCGCATGGTGCCGGGATGGGGTTTTCCCTACAATATCTCCCTCGCAAGAGTGACCATCGAGACGTTACCTGCTGTCCTGCGTCTTCGGTCAGTCTCCTGTCGTCACGGTTTTCGATTTCAAACTGTCTATTTCAAACTGTCTATTTCAAACAACGGAACCCAGTCATGCTCGATCCGAAGCTGTTGCGTAGCGATCCGCAGTTCGTCGCCCAACGCCTGGCCCTGCGGGGCTTCACTCTCGACACCGAACAGCTCGAGTCGCTCGAGTCCCGGCGTCGCGAGCTGCAGACGCGGACCGAGCAGTTGCAGAACGAGCGTAACGTGCGTTCCAAGTCGATCGGCAAGGCCAAGGCCGCCGGCGAAGACATCCAGCCGCTGCTCGCCGAAGTGGGTCAGCTCGGCGATGATCTCGACCGCGCCAAGCGCGAGCTGGGCGAAATGCAGCAGGCCTGGGACGATCTGGTGGCCGGGCTGCCCAACCTGCCTCATGAAGACGTTCCCGAGGGAGCCGACGAGAGCGACAACGTCGAGCTGCATCGCTGGGGAACGCCACGCGAATTCGACTTCGAGGTTCGCGACCATGTCGACCTGGGTGCCCGGTTCGGCTATCTCGATTTCGAGATGGCAACCAAGCTGACCGGCTCGCGTTTCGCCGTGATGCGCGGGCCGATCGCTCGTCTGCACCGGGCGCTGGCCCAGTTCATGCTCGACAAGCAGACGCAGGATCACGGCTACGAAGAGTGCTACGTGCCTTACATGGTCAACGCCGAGACGCTGACGGGCACCGGCCAGTTGCCCAAGTTTGGCGAGGATCTGTTCCGACTGAGCGACAGCGACTACTACCTGATCCCGACGGCCGAAGTTCCGCTGACCAATTTCGTGCGTGACGAGATTCTCGATCACGCGTCGTTGCCGCTGAAGTTGACTGCGCATACGCCGTGCTTTCGCAGCGAGGCCGGCGCCTACGGTCGCGATACCCGGGGCATGATTCGCCAGCACCAATTCGACAAGGTCGAGATGGTTCAGGTGGTCGACCCGGCGACCAGCTACGACGTGCTCGAAGAGATGCGCGGTCATGCCGAGGCGATTCTGCAGGCGCTGGAGCTGCCGTATCGCGTGGTGACGCTGTGTACCGGCGACATGGGCGCCAGTGCCACCAAGACCTACGATCTGGAAGTGTGGCTGCCGAGCCAGGCGACCTACCGGGAAATCTCCTCCGTTTCCAACTGCGAGGACTTCCAGGCGCGGCGAATGCAGGCGCGCTTCCGCAGCCCGGATCAGAAGAAGCCGCAGCTGGTGCACACCCTGAATGGCTCGGGCCTGGCGGTGGGGCGCTGCCTGCTGGCGGTGCTGGAAAACTACCAGAACGCCGATGGCAGCGTGGACGTGCCGGCGGCGCTGGCGCCGTACATGGGCGGGGTCACTCGCTTCAACGCCGGCTGATTCCGTCGCCGACGATCCCTCATAGCCAAATGGCATGAGGGGTCGTTTGGTTATAACTCTACAAAAAAGCGTTACTTCGTCGTGCGTATGGGAAACCGTACACTCCATCCATCAAGGATGGCGTTGCCGGCTATGCTCCAGTCCTATGCTTCAGCCGCGCGTTCTTCGACCGGATACGCTTCAGCCCGACGCGCCACGTTCTTCTTCCCGACCAGCGGCCCGACTCGTGACAGACTCGCTCACTCTTCAATACGACCCCGCCTGTCTCGATGTGCATCTCATCGGTGGCGGCAGCGAAGCGCTGACACTGGCGCAGCGTATCGCCGGGCTGGTGCCGGCGGTGATCGTGCACGCCAATTCGGCGATGCCGGCCCTGGCGCGCCTGTGCCAGGCGCAAGGATGGAAGGTGGACGACGCGGACCCGGTGCCCGCGACCGGTCAGCTATGGCTGGTCGCCAGTGGTGACGGCGAGCGCGATCGTCGAATGGCGACGCTGGCGCGGCAGGCAGGCGTGGCTGTTTTCGTGCCTTCTCATCCAGCGCTATGCAGCGTCCGGCTGCCGCCGAGAGTGACCGTTCAGGACGCGGCGGCACCCGCCGGCATGCACTGGCAGCGGGGGCATGTCTCGTTGGTCGGCGCCGGGCCGGGCGATCCGGAACTGCTGACGCTGAAGGCGCTCAAGCAACTGCAGCGCGCGGACGTGGTGATTCACGACCGGCTGGTCAGTCAGGAGATTCTGGCGCTGGCCAGGCCGGAGGCGAAGCGCTTCTATGTCGGCAAGGCGCGCTCCCGGCACAGCGTGCCGCAGGAGGGGATCAATCAGGCGCTGGTCGATTGGGCGAAAGCGGGCAACCGAGTGGTTCGCTTGAAGGGTGGAGACCCATTCATCTTCGGTCGCGGCGGCGAAGAGCTGGAGACGCTGGTCGAAGCCGGAGTCGATTTCGACGTGGTGCCGGGGATCACCGCCGCGTCCGGCTGCGCGGCCTACGCCGGGATACCGTTGACCCATCGCGATCACGCCCAGTCGGTGCGCTTCGTCACTGGTCATCTCAAGAACGGCAGTTGTGACCTCGACTGGCCGGCACTGGCCCGCAGCGGCCAGACTCTGGTCTTCTACATGGGCCTGGGGGCGCTGGATCTGATTCGCGAGCGGCTGGTGGCGCACGGGCTCGATGCCGCCACGCCGATGGCGCTGGTCGAGCAGGGCACGACGGCCAACCAGCGTGTGCATCTGGGCACGCTCGGGCATCTGCCCCCGAGCCTCGATCAATATCAGCCAAGACCGCCGACATTGATCGTCGTCGGCAGCGTGGTCGCGCTGGCGTCTCGCCTCGACTGGTTCCAGCCGAGCGACAGCGGCAGCCTCGGCTGGGTCGAAGGCAAGCATCCCATGCCGTTATCGAAGGCCGATAGCGCCTGAAGAGTGCTGGCCCCGCCATTTACTCCGAACCCGTTACCCGGCATGGTATTTTTCTCCGATTCACGATGAGAGGGTGAGGGTGCCTGTGCGCGTACTATTTGCAGCCGAGGAGGATGCCTGGGCCGGCATTCTCGCCAAGTTCCGGCAGGCTCTGCCCGATGTCGAGTTCGTGGCGGCCGGCGGATACGAGTTGAAGACCCTGGCGGGTTTCGATGCGCTGATTCCGACCATGAGTCGCGTGGATGCGCCGCTGCTGGCGACGGCCGACCGCCTCAAGCTGATACAGCAGATCGGCGCCGGCCTGGAGGGCGTCGACCGGCAGGCGGCCGAGGCGCGGGGCATCGAGGTCGCCAATGTGCCGACGGATATCTCGGGCAACGCCGATTCCGTGGCGGAGCTGGGCATCTGGATGATGCTGGGGCTGGCCCGACAGGCGAAGCGAATTCCCGAGTTTCTGGCCGACCGCCAGTTGGGCGGGCCGATCGGGATGGGGCTCAAGGGCAAGACAGTGGGCATTGTGGGGCTGGGCGGCCTGGGCCAGGCGCTGGCCAGGCGGCTGCACGCTTTCGACATGACCCTGCTGGGGATCAAGCGCCACGCCGATCCCGCGGTCGCCGAACGGCACGGGCTTGCCTGGTTGGGCACGCTGGAAGAGCTGCCGACGCTGCTGGCGCGGGCGGATTTCGTCGTCTTGACGCTGCCGGATACTCCGCAAACCCATCATCTGATCGATGCGACCTCCCTGGCGACCTTCAAGCCGGGCAGCTTTCTGATCAATCTGGGGCGCGGCGGGCTGATCGAGCGGGATGCGCTGTTGCAGGCGCTGCGTTCGGGCCGGCTGGGTGGCGCCGGGCTCGATGTGTTCTGGGAGGAGCCGCCCGATCCCGCAGACCCGATATTCGCCCAGAACGTGATCGCGACGCCGCATGTCGGCGGCATGACCGATGTCTCGACCCAGGGTATCTTCGAAATCGCCTGCGATCGGCTGCGCGCCCTCGCGCGCGAGTGTGGCTGACCCGGGGCTTCTTGCTCTTCAGACCGAGAGCGATATTGGCGGTTTTTGCCGGCGGATCAAGCGGATAGAAGACAAGCCGTCGTTGACGCCATCTCTCGGCCCTTCGACAATAAGTCTTCGCGACGGGGAGGAGCGCATGAACGTTGAGCAGTTGGATATCCGAAGCCATATGGCGCAGTTCGCGCCGTTCGACAATCTCCCCGATGCGTTGCTCGATCGCATTGCCGGCGAGGTCGAGATTCGCTACTTCCAGGCCGGCAGCGAGCTGCTGGTCAAGGATCAGCCGATCGACTCCCTGTGGTACATCCGCAGCGGCGCGGTCGAGATGTATCAGCGCAGTGGCCGGCTTTTCAATCGCCTGAGCGAGGGCGATATCTTCGGCTACTCGGATCTGATGCGCAGCAACCGCCGGGTGCGCTACCCGGTCAGCGCGATCGAGGACACGCTGATCTATTTCATCCCCGGCGATGTCTTCGAGACGATCTGCGAAGAGGACGACGACTTCGCCGAGTTCGTGGAGACCGGTGGCCAGCGTCTCAAGGTGACGGTGGAACAGCAGCGCGACGACAGCGGCCTGATGACGACCCGGGTGCGCAAGTTGATCAGCCGGCAGCCGCAGATGGTCGAAGCCTCCACGTCCCTGCAGCAGGCGGCCCGGCAGATGCGCGATGCCAACGTCACCTGCGTGCTGGTGGTGGACGTCACCGAGACGCAGTCCGCTTATACGTTCACCGGGCGTGACGGCCGATACTGGCAGCTCAACGGTATTCTCACCGATCGCGACTTCTGCACCCGCGTGCTGGCGGAGGGCAAGTCGTCCGACACGGCAGTGGGCGAGGTGATGTCGCGAAAGTTGATCGTGACCCAGTCCGACGAGTCGGTCTACGAAGCGATGCTGAGCATGCTGCGCAACCAGGTTCACCATCTGCCAGTGCTGCATCGTCGCCAGCCGGTCGGCGTGCTGCATCTTTCCGATATCGTTCGTCACGAGACCCACAGCAGTCTGTTTCTGGTCAACAACATCTTCGTTCAGAATACGCCGGAACAGCTTGCGAGGCTGTCGCCCGAGGTTCGCACGGGGTTTGTGCGCATGGTCGCCGACGGCGCCAATTCGGAGATGGTCTGCCGGGCGCTGGCAACAATTGGCCGGGCTTTCACGCAGCGCCTGATCGAGCTGGCGGAAGCCGAGCTGGGCCCGGCACCGATACCCTACTGCTTCATGGTACTGGGGTCGATGGCGCGGGAGGAGCCGACCATCAATGCCGACCAGGACAACGCGCTGGTTCTCCATGACGACTACGATCCCGAGCGGCACGGAGAGTATTTCGAGGCGCTGGCCAGGTTCGTCTGCGATGGCCTCGACGCCTGCGGCTATCCGTACTGCAAGGGCGACGTGATGGCGACCAATCCGCGCTGGCGAAAGCCGCTGGCGGTCTGGAAGCAGTATTTTACCGAGTGGATGGACGAGCCCAACGGCGAACGGCTGCTGCACAGCTCCATCTTCTTCGACCTGGCCCCGGTGCATGGCGAGGCGCCCATGGTCGAGTCGCTGCAGGATCTGATCGCCGAACTGGCCCCTCAGCGCCCGGTGTTTCTCGCGGCGTTGGCGCGCAATGCCAAGAACCGGACACCGCCGCTGGGCTTCTTCCGCAAGTTCGTCATGGAGCAGGATGGCGAGCACCGCAAGTCGATCAATCTCAAGCGCCGTGGCACCGCGCCATTGACGGATCTGGTGCGCGTCCATGCGCTGGCCTGCGGTTCGAAAGCCCAGAACAGCTTCGCTCGTCTCGACGATATCGCCCAGACGAAGCTGTTGGCGGATGGCGTCACCGAGCGTCTACGCTATGCCTTCGAATTCATGTCGATGGTGCGCATTCGCCATCAGGCCGATGCGATCGAGCGGGGCGCCGAGCCCGACAACAGCATCGATCCGGAAAACATCGACAGCCGTGAGCGTCATCATCTCAAGGATGCCTTCGAAGCGATCAGCAACGCCCAGAAATTTCTCTCCTTCCGCTACACCATGCCGTCCAGGCAGGGGGCGTCGAAGGGTGCTGCCCAGTCGGGCGGCAAGGCCTCGTCCCGGAGTCGTCGCTGATGCCGCGCCTGGGCTCGAACGGAAGCTCTCGGCCGAACTGGCCCGACTACATGGCAGCCCGCGCGCAACAGACCGGTGTGCCGCGGCTGGCCAGCTTCTTCGCGCAGGGTACGCTGGACCCCGACATGCCGATCGGCGAGGCGCCGCTGGTGGCCATGGACTTCGAGACCACCGGCCTGGACGGCAGCCGTCACGACATCGTCAGTGTCGGCGTGATGCCGTTCACCCTGTCGCGAATCCGTCCCGCGGATGGCAAGTACTGGGTATTGTCGCCGCGGCGCCAGTTGAGCGATGAATCGGTGGCCTTTCATCACATCACCCACGCGGAAGTGGCGGATGCCCCCGATTTTGCCTCGATCATCGACGAGCTGCTGGCCCTGCTCGCCGGCCGGCTGGTCGTGGTGCACTATCGCCAGCTGGAGCGGACTTTCCTCGATGCCGCGATTCGGGAACGGCTGGGCGATGGCCTGCTGATGCCGATGATCGACACCATGTCGCTGGAAGCACGGATTCATCGCCAGTCCTGGTGGGCCAGGCTGCGGCGCTGGGCGGGGCGGCCCATGGCCTCGATTCGTCTTCACGAGAGTCGCCAGCGCTACCATCTTCCCGCCTATACCGGGCACCACGCTCTGGTGGACTCGCTGGCCACGGCGGAACTGCTGCAGGCCCAGATTCTCTATCACTACGATTGGGGCACGCCGGTCAGCGCGCTATGGCGGTAGGCCGGCACGAGCCGGGAAGGGGATAACGAGACTTCAACGCAAAACGGGCGGCTCCATGAGCCGCCCGCTTTTTTCGATTCACCGTCTACGATGCCATCAATAGCGGGGTTCGGAACGCAGCCCCTGAATGATCGCATAGCATGCGGCCAGCAGAACGATGGTGAACGGCAGGCCGGTAGCAATGACCGCGGCCTGCAGTGCCGTCAATCCGCCGCCCAGCAGTAGCGCGATGGCAATGGCACCTTCGATCAGCGCCCAGAACACGCGCTGCGGCTTCGGTGCGTCGACCTTGCCGCCGGCAGTGATCGAGTCGATGACCAGCGAGCCGGAGTCGGAGGAGGTAATGAAGAACACCATGACCAGAATGATGCCGACGAACGAGGTGATCGTCGTCAGCGGCAGCTGGCCCAGCATGGTGAACAGCTGCAGCTCCAGCGCGGCATTCTTGACGCCTTCGAAGCCCTGGTTGGCAAGCTGGTCGATCGCGGTGTCACCGAAAGCCGTCATCCACAGAACGGAAACGACGGTGGGCACCAGCAGCACGGCGATCAGGAACTCGCGCACCGTACGACCCCGGCTGACGCGGGCAATGAACATGCCGACGAACGGTGACCAGGAGATCCACCAGGCCCAGTAGAAGGCGGTCCAGCCATGGACGAAGTTGGTATCGTCACGGCCGAACGGGTTGGAGAGCGCCGGCAGGTTCGTGATGTAGGACACCATGTTCTCGAAGAAGCCGGTAGCGATCAGCAGCGTCGGGCCGACGATGATCACGAACAGCAGCAGCAGGAAGGCCAGGCCCATGTTGATCTGCGATAGGCGCTGGACGCCCTTGTCGACACCCAGCATGACCGACGTCAGCGCAACCAGCGTGATACCGATGATCAGCAGCACCATGGTCACGTCGGTATTGGGGATGCCGAACAGGTAGTTGAGGCCGGCGGAGGCCTGGGAAGCACCGAGACCCAGAGACGTCGCCAAGCCGAACAGCGTGGCGAACACCGCCAGGATGTCGATGACGTGACCCGGCCAGCCCCAGATCCGCTCACCCAGAATCGGGTAGAAGATCGAGCGCATGGTCAGCGGCAGGCCCTTGTTGAAGGAAAAGAGAGCCAGCGACAGCGCGACGACCGCGTAGATGCCCCACGGATGCAGGCCCCAGTGGAAGATGGTGGCAGCCATGGCCAGGGATTGCGCGGCGGCCTGATCGCCTTCTGCGCCCCCCAGCGGTGCCCAGGAATCACCGGAAATGGACGTGCCGAAGTGCGTGATCGGTTCGGAGACGCCGTAGAACATCAGCCCGATACCCATGCCCGCTGCGAACAGCATGGCAAACCAGCCGGCATAGCTGAAATCCGGTTTGGCATGCAGGCCACCGATTCTCACCTTACCCAGCGGTGTGAAGATCAGTACGACGGAAACCAGCACGAAAATATTGGCGGCGAACAGGAACAGCCAGCTCAGGTTGTCGGTCAAAAAGCCTTTCGCCCCGTTGAACAGCGGGCCCATCTGATCCGGCAGCGCCAACGTGATGATGACGAAAAACAGAATCAGCAGCGACGAGATCGAGAAGACCTTGCCGTGCAGATCGACGTTGAAACCAAACTTGTTGGTCTGGATATTGTCCTGCCCAATCACATAATCGGTATCGATGAGATTGGCGGGACCCTCGGGTGCCGGTATGCCTTCTTGCGGCGCATCCGGCTGATTGTCGGTGTCTTGAGCCACTAGCCGTCTCCATTCTTTGATGAGTCTATTCAAGGTCGCACTCGCGTGGCGAATGGCGACGATCCCTTGCGCTCCCTTGCGTCGTTCGGGCGTCATGCCAGAGAGCGCTCGGCCGGTGGGCAGAACTCTCAGTCTGACGTATCCGCGGGAACACGCAAGTTGCCAATTATCCTGAATCAAGTCGGTCGTTCCAACCGTCTCGAAGTAATCTTAGCGCTTCCTGCCGCAGATACGGTGAAAGACGTCGCCAATGGCAGCGTTCGGCACGGGAGGGAAGGCCGGATGCAGTATGGGAAGCCGATAAGCGCAGGCGCTTTTCAGGCAAAGGTCTAGACCAAGGTCAGAGTGAAGGCCGCCGCTCTTCTCCCTTATAGTCATGGCCATATTGAAACGAATGTTTGAAGCCCGCCGGGAGAGTTCCAATGGCCGATTATCGTGCACCGCTCGAAGACATGCGCTTCGTTCGCGACGAAGTATTCCATGCCGAGCAGGAATGGCAGGCGATGCCGTCCACCGCCGAACTCAACGCCGAACTCGCCGATGCCATCCTCGAAGAGGCCGGGCGTCTTGTCGAGGCCGAGCTGTTTCCGCTCAACCAGCGAGGAGATGCCGAAGGCTGCCACTTCGAAGGCGGCGAGGTAAGGACGCCGGCCAGGTTCAGGGAGGCGTTTCTCGAGTTGGCCCGAGGCGGCTGGTGCGGGCTGGGAGGCAATCCCGACCATGGCGGGCAGGGTCTGCCGAAGCTGCTGACGCAGGCCTTCGACGAAATGCTCTATGCCAGCAACGCGAGCTTCGCCCTCTACCTGGCGCTCAACAACGGTGCCGGGCTACTGCTCGATGCCTATGCCGACGAGGCCGCCAAGGCGCTCTACCTGCCGCGGCTCTACGCCGGAGAGTGGCTGGGCACCATGTGCCTGACCGAGCCGCACTGCGGCACCGACCTGGGGTTGATCAAGACCCGCGCCGTGCCCGATGGCAGCGGCGGCTACGCCATTACCGGCAGCAAGATCTGGATTACCGGCGGCGAGCACGACCTGACCGAGAATATCGTCCATCTGGTGCTGGCCAAGCTGCCGGAGGCGCCCGCAGGCGCCAAGGGCATCTCGCTGTTTCTGGTGCCCAAGCGACAGGTGCTGGAGGACGGCTCGCTTGGCGGTGCCAACGGTGTGGTTTGTGGCGGCCTCGAACACAAGATGGGCATCAAGGGCAGCGCCACCTGTGTCATGCACTTCGAAGCGGCCAGAGGCATCCTGATCGGCGAGCCGCACCAGGGGCTGGCGACGATGTTCACCATGATGAACTATGAGCGGCTTTCGATCGGCCTCCAGGGGCTGGGATTGGGCGAGATGGCCTATCAGGGCGCGATGGCGTTCGCCCGCGAGCGACGCCAGAGCCGGGCGCCCGGCGGCGCTGCCGAGCCGGACCAGACTGCCGATCCGATTCTCGTCCACCCTGACGTGCGGCGCATGGCGCTCGACGCCCGTGCGTGGAATGAAGGGGGGCGACTGTTCGCGGCGTTCGTGGCGAGCGAGCTCGACCGCGCCAAATACCATCCCGATGCCGAGGTGCGCGAAGCCTCGGCGGATCTGATCGCGTTATTGACCCCGGTAGCCAAGGCGTTCCTGACCGATCGTGGCTTCGCGGCCACGGTGGAGGCGCAGCAGCTCTATGGCGGCAGCGGTTACTGCGTCGAATGGGGCGCGGAACAGTACGTGCGCGATGCCCGTATCGCGATGATCTACGAAGGTACCAACGGCATCCAGGCGATGGATCTGGTCGGACGCAAGTTGACGCGCAACCGGGGGGCGTACGTGAAGCGCCTCGCCGAGCGGATGCGGGAAGATCTCGGCGGCGGCGAGGATATCGAAGCGTCGCCGCTACAACCATTCCGGGAGGCGGCGGTGCGTGAACTGGAGAGGCTCGAGCGGGTCAGTGCCGCGCTGATCGAGGCCGCCGGGAAGGATCCGGCTGCCGCGGGCGCGGCGGCCCACGATTATCTGCATCTGCTGGGCCACGCGCTCTATGCCTGGATGTGGTTCAAGGCCGCCCGCGCGGCGCATCGCGGTCTGTCCGGGAACGGCCCGGCCGGGAAAGACTTCTATCAGGCGAAGCTGGTCGTGGGGCGGCACTTCCTGGAGCGCCAGTTGCCGCGAAACGAGTCGCTGGAGCGTCAGATCGCTGCCGGCCCGGAAGGGCTGATGGCACTGGATCGGCATCTGTTCTAGTTCTGCCACCCTCTCTGCCGGTTGTCCCGGCCCCGCCAATCCCGGCTTCGTCGATCCCGTCCCCATCGACCCTGGCCGTGCGGCGCGCACCGAGCGCCGCCGCTTCGTGTCTCATCGCTGTGTCGGTTCGAGGACTTTTCGAGCCGACCTCGGCGGCCTGCCAATGTCCCCATGCACTCTCATGAAGCGCCAATCGTAATGGCGTTATCTTTTTGCTCAAAAAGGGTGCAATGACTGCGCAGCTTCGGCAGTGAATGCACCATTAACGACAATTTGGCGCTGCCCAAGGGATTTCGTTTGCACCAATTTCTGGCTCATTGACGGAATTTACCGTGCTTTTCGCTCTTTTTTGTATACGAGAATCACAAGGGTGGCGATCAAGGCACGAAAAATGCATAAGGTTCTTCGATCGATAGTCGCGTCTGGTGCACGGCTATCCACGACATCAGGCCGATCACCAAGGGTCATGACCAGGAGAACCCAATGACAACAACCTCCCTTCGCAAGTTGATTGCCGGTTCCAGCATCGCGCTGGGGCTGACCGGTTTCGGTAGTGCTGCCATTGCCCAGGAACAGACGCAGGACAATGGCCCGATTCGTGTCGGCATTCTGCATTCGCTCTCCGGCACCATGGCCATCAGCGAGTCGACGCTCAAGGACGAAATGCTGATGCTGATCGACAAGCAGAACGACGCTGGCGGTCTGCTCGGTCGCCAGCTCGAGCCGGTGGTGATGGACCCGGCATCGGACTGGTCGCTCTACGCCGAACAGGCTCGCGACATGCTGACCGGCGACGATCGCGTCGACGTCATCTTCGGCAACTGGACCTCCGCATCCCGCAAGGCGGTGCTGCCGGTGGTGGAGGAGCTCAACGGGCTGCTGTTCTACCCGGTGCAGTACGAAGGCGAGGAGTCATCGGAGAATATCTTCTACACCGGCGCCGCACCCAATCAGCAGGCGATTCCGGCCGTCGACTACCTGATGAGCCAGGGCGTCGAGCGCTGGGCGCTGCTGGGCACCGACTACGTCTACCCGCGCACCACCAACAAGATCCTCGAAGCCTATCTCAAGGCGAACGGCGTCGCCGGCGACGACATCATGATCAACTACACGCCGTTCGGTTTCAGCGACTGGCAGTCGATCGTCTCGCAGGTCAAGGATTTCGGCAGCCAGGGCAAGAAGACCGCCGTCGTCTCGACCATCAACGGCGATGCCAACGTACCGTTCTACAACGAACTCGCCAACCAGGGCATTTCGGCGGGCGACATCCCTGTGGTGGCTTTCTCGGTGGGCGAGCAGGAGCTGACCGGTATCGATACCGCACCGCTGGTTGGTCACATGGCGGCGTGGAACTATTTCATGAGCGTCGACAGCGACGCCAACTATGACTTTATCGACGACTGGGTCACCTACACCGGCAATGACGAAGCGGTGACCAACGATCCGATGGAGGCGCATTACATCGGCTTCAACATGTGGGCCCAGGCAGTCAAGAAGGCCGGGACCACTGATGTCGACGCGGTCAAGGATTCGATCATCGGCGTGACCGTGCCCAATCTCTCGGGCGGCGCTTCCACCATGATGCCCAACCACCACATTACCAAGCCGGTGATGATCGGCGAGATCCAGGACGACGGGCAGTTCAGCGTGGTCTGGCAGACGCCGACGACGGTTGCCGGCGATGCCTGGTCGGACTACCTGCCGGACTCCAAGAACCTGATCAGCGACTGGAGAGCACCGCTGCGCTGCGGCAAGCTCGACGTCGAGTCGATGACCTGCGAAGACGGCCCGGGCGCCGAATGAAGCCAGGCCGCCGGCGCTCGAACGGGCGCCGGCGGCATCGAGCAGAACCTGGGGCGGACACCGCACCGAAAGGGCGGTGTCGAGGAACGAACATGATCAAGACTCAACACTTGGCAGGCCGTTGTCTGACGCGCCTGCTGATGCATTCCGTGCTGCTGTGCCTGCTGATGGCATGGGGCCTTTCCGTTAGCCAGACGGCGGCGGCCGCTGTCAGTGATGCGCAGGCCCGAGCGCTGCTGGAAGCGCTCGACACGCGCAGCTTCCAGGCCAAGGGCGACGCCGCCCAGGCGATCGCCGAGAGCGGCGCCGAGCAGAAGACGCGCTGGCTGCAGGCACTGCTCGACGGCCGCCTGGGCAAGGAGCGTCGCGGCGAGCGTTTCTACATCATCACCGATGACAGCGGCCGCGAGTGGCCGATCATCGATGCCATCACGTTCGAGGACGCCGGTACCGGCACACGACGCACGGTCGAGGCGTTCAAGATCAACAACGATCTGCGCACCCGTATCCAGGGGCTGCTGGCCTCGCTCTCCCTGAGTGCCGGCGACGAGGCCTCTCGGCTGGCGGCCGCCGGGCGTATGATCGGCGAAGTCACGGCCGACAACGCCGATAGCGTTCGCGCCATGCGCGACGACGAGGAGAGCCAATCCGTTCGCGGCCAGCTCGATGTCGCGCTGGCGCTCTACGATGTCCAGCAAGGCGATATCGACGCGTTAGAAACCCTGCGCGGCAATCTCGATACGCGGGTGCGCAACACGTTGACCCCGATCGCCGCCGGTGATTCCGAGCTCGCCGCCGAGGCGCAGTCGGTCCTTGGCGGCATCGAGAGCAAGCGCGCCTGGTACGACCGTGCACAGACGCTGTTCTTCGGCCTCAGTGCCGGTTCGATTCTGGTGCTGGCGGCGATCGGTCTGGCGATCACCTTTGGCGTCATGGGCGTGATCAACATGGCCCATGGCGAGCTGATCATGATCGGCGCCTATACCACCTGGCTGATCCAGCAGGCACTACCGGGGCAGCCGGGACTGGCGCTGGCGCTGGCCATTCCCGGCGGCTTCCTGGTTGCCGGTGCGTTCGGGGTGGTGATCGAACGCACCGTGATTCGCTTCCTGAAAGGCCGTCCGCTGGAGACGCTGCTGGCCACCTTCGGCCTCAGCCTGATCCTGCAGCAGCTGGTGCGCAGCGTGTTCTCGCCGCTCAATCGTCGCGTCACCTCGCCGGACTGGCTGCAAGGGGCGTGGCAGATCAACGAGGCGCTGTCGTTGACCCTCAACCGGCTGGCGGTGCTGCTGTTCTGCCTGGTGGTCTTTGCCGGCCTGTGGGCGCTGATGCGCTATACCCGGCTGGGGCTGGAGGTGCGTGCGGTAACCCAGAACCGGGCGATGGCCCGCGCCATGGGCGTACGTGCCACCCGTGTCGACATGCTGACGTTCGGGCTGGGTGCTGGCGTCGCCGGGCTGGCGGGGGTCGCCCTGTCCCAGTTGACCAACGTCGGCCCCAACCTGGGGCAGGGCTATATCGTCGACTCCTTCCTGGTCGTGGTCTTCGGCGGGGTCGGCAACCTGTGGGGAACACTGGTGGCCGGCATGTCGCTCGGCGTGATCAATCAGGTGCTGCAGCCCTGGGTCGGCGCGGTACTGGCCAAGATCATCGTGCTGGTCGGCGTGATCATGTTCATCCAGAAGCGCCCGCAGGGCATCTTTGCACCCAAGGGGCGGACCTCATGACGACCCAAACCTTATTGCACGAACGTGATCGGTCGCGTCAGGCGTTCCTTTCCCGCTCGACGCTGTTGACCAGCCTGGTGCTGATCGTCGGCATGCTGGTGGTGCTGGTATTGAACGCCTTGCCGGAATCGAGCGTCTGGCACGTCAGCAACGCGACGGTATCGCTGCTTGGCAAGTATTTCACCTACATGCTGCTGGCGCTGGCAGTGGATCTGATCTGGGGCTATCTCGGCATTCTCAGCCTGGGACATGGCGCCTTCTTTGCCCTGGGCGGCTATGCGATGGGGCTCTATCTCAACGCGCAGACCTCACCGCTGCCCGGCTGGCAGTCGATCATGGCCTACTTCCCGGTGGCGGCACTGGCGATCCTGCTGGCGCCGGGTCTGCTGGCGCTGGTATTCGGCTGGCTGGCGTTTCGCTCGCGGGTGACCGGGGTCTACTTCTCGATCATCACCCAGGCGCTGACCTTCGCGCTGATGCTGGCGTTCAATCGCAACGAGATGGGCATGGGCGGCAGTACCGGGCTGACGCGTTTCTATGAACTGCTGGGCTTTTCGCTCGCGAGCGAAGGGATGACCGTGGCGCTGTTCGTGGCGTCCGGCATGGCAGTGCTGCTGGCGTTCTGGCTGTGTCGAGCGATCACGGTGTCACGCCTTGGCCGGGTCAGCGTGGCGACCCGCGATGCCGAGGCCCGGGTGCGCTTCATCGGCTACCGGGTCGACCACGTCAAGCTGGCGCTATTCGTGGTCTCGGCGATGATCGCCGGGGTGGCCGGTGCGCTCTACGTTCCCCAGGTGGGGATCATCAATCCCAGTACCTTCGCGCCGCTGTTCTCGATCGAGGTGGTGGTATGGGTGGCGCTCGGCGGGCGGGCGACGCTCTATGGCGCGCTGCTGGGGGCGCTGGTGGTCAATTACCTGAAGACGGTACTGACCGGGGTGATGCCGGATGCCTGGCTGTTCATTCTCGGGGGACTGTTCGTGCTGGTCACGATGCTGCTGCCGCAGGGCATTGCCGGGGTGATCTCGGCCTGGCGCGGGAAGCGTCGCGATGGAGAAGAGCAGGATCGACAGGAGGTAAGCGCATGAGCGTGATCGATAGCACTCGCTTCGACAGGTTGCGGGAGTTCGCCCGTCCGGATCGTGTTTTCGACTTCATGGCGCCGGCGCAGTCTCCGGTGGACGTGCGCCACGGCCCGATTCTCTACCTGGAGGACGTCAGCGTCAGCTTCGACGGCTTCCAGGCCATCAATCGGCTCAACCTGACCATCGATGACGGCGAGCTGCGCTGCATCATCGGCCCCAACGGGGCCGGCAAGACGACGATGATGGACATCATCACCGGCAAGACCCGGCCGGATCACGGCCAGGTCTGGTTCGGCAGCCGCCACAATCTGCTGACGCTGGACGAACCGCAGATCGCCAATCTGGGAATCGGCCGCAAGTTCCAGAAGCCCACGGTCTTCGAGGCACTCGACGTGACCGAGAACCTGGAACTGGCGATGGCCGGCGACCGACGGGTCTGGAAGACCTTGCTGGCTCGTCTCGACCGGGAAGGCCAAGCGCGTATCGACGAGGTGCTCGAGACCATCGGCCTGGCCTCGGCGCGGCATCGCCTGGCCGGCGTGCTGTCGCACGGGCAGAAGCAGTGGCTCGAGATCGGCATGCTGCTGATGCAGCGGCCCCGCCTGCTGCTGGTGGACGAGCCCGTCGCCGGCATGACCGAGCCGGAGATGCACCGCACCGCCGAGTTGCTGACGCGCCTCGCAGGCCAGCAGTCGGTGGTCGTCGTCGAACACGACATGGGCTTCGTGCGTTCGATCGCCAGGCAGGTCACGGTGCTCCACCAGGGCAGTGTGCTGGCGGAAGGGACCATGGACGAGGTCGCCAGCGACCCGCGGGTGATCGAGGTCTATCTCGGCGGCGACGAGGAGGCGGCCTGATGCTGAGCGTCGACAAGCTCAATCAGTACTACGGCGAAAGTCACATCCTCCGCGACCTGTCGCTCGAGGTGCCCGCCGGCCGCTGTACCTGCGTCATGGGACGCAACGGCGTCGGCAAGACGACGCTGCTCAAGACGGTGATGGGCGAGGTGGCGGCGCGCAGCGGGGCGATTCGCTTCGACGGCGAGGAACTGCTCAAGCGAAGACCCGAAGCGCGGGCGGGCTTGGGGATCGGCTATGTGCCCCAGGGGCGTCAGATTTTCGCCACCCTTTCGGTCGAGGAGAACCTGCGCATCGGCCTGCCGGCGAGAAGAGACAGGCAGCGCCGGATTCCCGAGCGTATCTACGAGCTGTTCCCGGTGCTCAGGGAGATGCGCTATCGTCGCGGTGGCGACCTCTCCGGCGGCCAACAGCAGCAATTGGCGATCGGTCGGGCGCTGGTGCTCGACCCCAGGCTGTTGATCCTCGACGAGCCGGGCGAGGGCATTCAGCCCAACATCGTCGCGCAGATCGGCGAAGTCATCCGGCGTCTCAATCGCGAGGATGGCCTGACCGTGCTGCTGGTCGAGCAGAAACTGCCTTTCGCCCGGCGGTACGCCGACAGGTTCATGATCATGGATCGTGGCCAGGCGGTGGCCGGTGGCGATATCGCCGAACTGAGCGACGACCTGATCAAGCGACATCTGACTGTATGACGGTAGATCCTTCATGCCACTGGCAGGCGGCCCCCGCCGATTCGGGGCACCGGTTCGATGCGACCCGGCGTTGGGAGGCGTCGCTGTCGCTCGCGTTTGCGGTTCGCACCATGGACGCGGCATCCAACGGCGCGGCGCCAATGAGGCGCACGCGATTGACCCGAGCGCGACATCACGGCCCCTTGCGGGTGCAGCGGTCGTTCTATCCGGAATCGCCCCGGGCCGGGCTGGCCGATCCGTGCCATGTCTACCTGCTGCATCCGCCGGGGGGACTGGTCAGCGGCGATGCCCTCAAGATCGACGTGAACGTCGAGGCTTCGGCGCATGCCGTGCTGACCACGCCGGCGGCGACCAAGCTCTATCGGGCGGACAGTCACGGCGTGGTCTGGTCCCAGACCAACCGGCTCGAGGTCGAGGATGGCGGGTTGCTGGAGTGGCTGCCCCAGGAAACGATCGCCTTCGACGGTTCGAAAGGGGAACAGCGCACCGAGATCTCGCTGACGGGCAATGCGCGCTGCCTGGGGTGGGAGATCATGGCGCTGGGGCGTCCGGCCAGCGCTCTCCCGTTCGAGAGCGGTCGCATCGAGCAGCGCTTTCAATTGCTTCACGACGGTCGGCCGCTATGGCTCGAGCGGCAACCGCTGGACCCGCTGCACCGGCGCTTTTCGGGGCGGTGGGGGCAGGGCGGCGCGACGGTCCAGGCGACACTGTGGGCAGCCGGCCTGACGGATCCGAGCCAGGCGGTGAAAGCGGTGCGAGACGCGCTGTCGGCAAGCCCGAACTGGGCCGTGACCCAGCGTCATGGCGTGCTGCTGCTGCGTTATCTCGGCGATTCGCGCAATGAAGCGTGGGCGCTTTGCCAGGCGGCCTGGCATGTGCTCAGGCCGCTACTGGTCGGCCGCGAGGCGTGCGAACCGCGGATCTGGTACACGTAGTCATCATGCCGACGGCGACGGATACTGGTCGAAGCAGCCCGACGCTGTCGTTTGCGCTGCCTGAAGCCGGCGCATCATTGCAATGCTCGTAGCTCGTAGCTCGTAGCTCGTAGCTCGTAGCTCGTAGCTTACAGACAGGACATCGATATGGAACTGACACCCCGAGACAAAGACAAGCTGCTGCTGTTCAGCGCCGCGCAGCTGGCGGAACGGCGCCGGGCCCGTGGGCTCAAGCTCAACTACCCGGAGGCGATGGCGCTGATCAGCTTCGAGATTCTTGAAGGGGCGCGTGACGGGCGCAGCGTGGCCGAGCTGATGAGCTTCGGTCGCGAGATCCTGACCCGCGAGGACGTCATGGACGGTGTCGCCGAGATGATTCATGAAGTGCAGGTCGAGGCGACCTTCCCCGATGGGACGAAACTGGTAACCGTTCACGATCCCATCGTCTAAGCGCACTGGAATGGCTGCGCTCGGCCATACCGCGTTGAATCTCGGCTCCCCATGCTCATTGAGCACCCAGTCAACTCCGCTGGCTCGCCGAGATTCGCCTTGTCTGGCCTTCGCTCGCTCATTCCCTCGGTCACTGCGGTTTAGTAAACAAGAAGGACGGTAAGCATGATTCCCGGTGAAATGCAGATTCAGGACGGCGAGATCGAGCTCAATGCCGGTCTCGAGACGCTCACGCTGGCGGTGGCCAATACCGGTGACCGGCCGGTGCAGGTGGGCTCTCACTATCACTTCGCCGAAACCAATCCGGCGTTGACCTTCGATCGCGCCAGGGCCCGGGGTTACCGTCTCGATGTGCCGGCGGGGTCGGCGATTCGCTTCGAGCCGGGACAGACCCGTGAGGTAACGCTGGTGCCCTACGTCGGCGAACGCCGCATCTACGGTTTCCGTGGCGACGTCATGGGCTTGCTGGATGGGTCCGCTGAAAACGACGGGGGTATCAACTGATGGTCAAGATCACCCGACAAGCCTATGCCGACATGTACGGCCCGACCATCGGCGACCGGGTACGCCTGGGCGATACCGAACTGTGGATCGAGGTCGAGCGCGATGCCACCGTCTACGGCGACGAGGTCAAGTTCGGCGGCGGCAAGGTCATCCGTGACGGCATGGGACAGAGCCAGCGACACGACGATTCGGTCATGGATACGGTCATCACCAATGCCCTGATTCTAGACTGGTGGGGCGTGGTCAAGGCGGATGTCGGCCTGCAGAAGGGCCGGATCGCCGCCATCGGCAAGGCCGGCAACCCCGACGTGCAGCCGGGCGTCGACATCGTCATCGGTCCGGGCACCGAAATCATCGCTGGCGAGGGCAAGATCCTGACTGCCGGCGGTATCGACGCGCATATCCATTTCATCTGCCCGCAGCAGGTGGAAGAGGCGCTGATGAGCGGCGTCACCACGATGCTCGGCGGCGGTACCGGGCCGGCCACCGGCTCCAATGCTACCACCTGTACGCCGGGCGAATGGCATCTGGGCAAGATGCTGCAGGCGGTCGATACCCTGCCGATGAACATCGGCCTGCTCGGCAAGGGCAACGCCAGCCTGCCCGAAGCCCTGGAAGCGCAGATCGTCGCCGGTGCGATCGGGCTCAAGCTGCACGAGGACTGGGGCACCACTCCCGCGTCGATCGACAATTGCCTGAGCGTGGCGGAACGATACGATGTCCAGGTGGCGATCCATACCGATACGCTCAACGAATCCGGCTTCGTCGAGGACACGATCGCCGCGTTCAAGGAACGCGGTATTCACACCTACCACACCGAAGGCGCGGGCGGCGGCCATGCGCCCGATATCATCACCGCCTGCTCGAAGGACTACGTGCTGCCGTCGTCGACCAATCCGACCCGGCCGTATACGGTCAATACCATCGACGAGCATCTCGACATGCTGATGGTTTGCCACCATCTCGACCCGAACATTCCCGAAGACGTGGCCTTCGCCGATTCGCGCATTCGCCGCGAGACCATCGCCGCCGAGGACATCCTCCACGACATGGGCGTGATCTCGATGATTTCGTCCGATTCGCAGGCGATGGGGCGGGTCGGCGAAGTGGTCTGCCGCACCTGGCAGACTGCCCACAAGATGAAGGTGCAGCGTGGCCTGCTGCCGGAAGACGAAGCGCTGGGCGCAGACAATTTCCGTGCTCGACGCTACATTGCCAAATACACTATCAACCCGGCGCTGACCCATGGCATCGGCCACGAAGTGGGATCCGTCGAAGTCGGCAAGCTGGCGGACCTGGTGCTGTGGAGCCCGGCATTCTTCGGCGTGAAGCCGGCGCTGATCATCAAGGGCGGCATGATCGCGGCCGCACCGATGGGGGATGCCAATGCGTCGATTCCGACACCGCAACCGGTACACTATCGGCCGATGTTCGGCGCTTTCGGCAAGGCCGCCAGTGCGACCCGCTTGAGCTTCGTCAGTCAGGCGGCGCTGGATGCCGGGATCAAGGCAAGGCTGGGGCTGGAGAGCGAGCTCGTTGCGGTCAGGCAGGTACGGGGCGTGCGCAAGAGGGACATGAAGCTCAACGATGCCTGCCCGCATCTCACCGTCGATCCGCAAACCTACGAAGTGCGTGCCGACGGCGAGCTGCTGACCTGCGAACCGGCGACCGAACTACCGCTGGCGCAGCGTTATCATCTTTTTTGAGTGGGATATTCAACCGTCGGCCAGGGCACTTTTTCGATTATCTATCGTCTGGTTATTCCGGGTGCCCGGTATTGGCCTTCATGAGGCGAACAGACATGTGGAAATTGATTGAACGGCTGGAGGCGACGTCCGACGCCGAGGCCCTCGACAGCGTAACGCTACCGTTCGAACTGCGAATGCGGGGACGGTTGAAGGCGATCAGCAATGGCGGGCGCGAGATCGGCATTTTTCTGGATCGCGGACCGGTGCTGCGGGATGGGGCGCTGCTGCGCGCCGAAACCGGCGAGATCGTCGCCATCCGGGCCGCCGATGAGTCTGTCGTGACGGCATCGGTCCCGTCCGGCCTGGCGCTGGCCCGGCTCTGTTATCACCTGGGTAACCGGCACGTGCAACTGGCGATCGGCCACGGCGAAGGGGGCGGCTGGGTACGCTTTCCGCCGGATCATGTTCTCGAGGCGTTGGCCACGAGACTGGGCGCGACGCTGGAGCGACACAAGGCGCCGTTCGATCCCGAGCCGGGCGCCTACGCCGAGGGTCTCGGTCACGGACATGGGCACGATCATGGTCATCATCACGATCCCGCGGACGGCCATGGGCAGGTCTACGACCTCCAGCCACACCTGGCCCACCGTCATGGTCATAACCATGAGCATTGAGCGGTGGTAGCCGATGCGTGAACGTGATCCGCTGGCGCTGATGGGATTGATGCAATTGGTCAGTCCGGCCTTGCCGATCGGTGCCTTTGCCTGGTCACAAGGTCTCGAGAGCGCCTTCGAACTGGGCTGGGTGAGCGACGAAGAGAGTCTGGATGCGTGGTTGTCCGGCGTGCTGGAAGATGGTCTGACGTCATGTGAGCTGCCGGTTCTGGCTCGGCTTCAGGCCGCCTGGACGGTGGGAGATCACGAGTCGCTGCAGTACTGGAACGACTGGCTCCAGGCCAACCGCGAGACCGCCGAGCTGGCAGAGGAAGACCTGCGTCTGGGGCAGGCGCTGGCCCGCCTGCTGGATGATCTCGATCTGTTGCCGGCTTCCGGCTGGTTACCGCAGCGCCCGGCCTACGTCACGCTGTTCGCCTGGCTGGCCCATCGGCGCGGCATTGCCGTGGAGGATGCCCAGCTCGGCTTTGCCTGGGCATGGCTGGAAAACCAGCTGGCGGCTGCCTGCAAGGCGCTGCCATTGGGGCAGACGGCGGCGCAGCGGCTCATCGAGCGGCTTCGGCCCGAACTGGCCGGTGCCGTCGAAACGGCCAATCGGCTAATGGATGCCGAGCTGGGTCCGGCCCTGCCGGGCCTGGCGCTGGCAAGCGCGCTGCACGAGACCCAGTATTCACGGCTGTTCCGCAGCTGACGAAGACGCCGTCCGAATACCGCGATTCATTCAGCGTCTTCGGACGAGACAGCAGTTGAAGGTGAAGGGAATAGGAGAGCAACAAGATGAAGCACTGTTTACGCGTCGGTGTCGGCGGTCCGGTAGGCTCCGGGAAGACTGCGCTGCTCAAGCAGCTCTGTCTGGCGCTGCGCGAGCACTACGATATCGCCGTGGTGACCAACGATATCTATACCCGCGAGGATGCCGATTTCCTGCTGCGCCACGATGCCTTGGCCGCGGACCGCATCATCGGCGTGGAAACCGGGGGTTGCCCGCATACCGCGATTCGCGAGGATGCCTCGATGAATCTGGCGGCCATCGATGACCTTCACTCGCGCCATCCCGCGCTGGAACTGGTGCTGGTGGAATCCGGCGGCGATAACCTGGCCGCCACGTTCAGTCCCGAACTGTCGGACCTGACGCTTTACGTGATCGACGTCTCCGCCGGCGACAAGATTCCACGCAAGGGCGGGCCGGGCATCACCAAGTCGGATCTGCTGATCATCAACAAGATCGATATTGCCGATTACGTTCACGCGTCGCTCGAGGTGATGGAGCGCGACGCCAAGAAGATGCGCGGCGAACGTCCTTTCGTATTCACCAATCTGCACGACGGCGTCGGTGTCGAGACGATCGTTCGTTTCATTCTCGATCGCGGCATGCTGCCGGATCGACGCAGTGAGGCGTGCCGAGCCATCGAGGATCAGGCGTTGCTGAGCGCCAACTGACTTGCGTCCGTATCATTCAAGGAGAATCATCATGATGTCATCCACCCTCACTGCTCGACGTCTGGCCTGGCTGGCCGCGCCGGTGGCGATGCTGGCTGCCTCGGCGGCCATGGCGCACCCCGGCGCGCTGCCGCACACCCACGGCGGCAGCTTTCTGGCCGGCCTGATGCATCCGCTGTCCGGCCTCGATCATCTGCTCGCCATGCTGGCGGTCGGGCTGTGGAGCTGCCGTCAGGCATCCGCACTGCGCCGTGCCATGCCGCTGCTGATTGCGCTGGGCATGGTCGCCGGTGCCGGGCTCGCCTGGGGTGGCGTGCCGCTGCTGGGCATCGAGTTCGGTATCGCCTCCAGCGTTCTGCTGGCAGGGGTGTTGCTGGCCAGTCTGGTCAAGCTCCCCAGCGCGCTGGGCGGAACGCTGGTCTTCGCGTTCATCCTGCTGCACGGCCACGCCCACGGCAGCGAGCTCGCACCGGGCGCGTCGGCGGCGCTCTATGCGCTCGGCTTCGTCATCGCCAGTGTGGGTATCACGCTGCTGGGTCGCTTGACCGGCAGTTGGCTGATGCAGCGCGACAACCGCTGGATGCGCGGTATCGGTGCCGCTATCGCCGCCGCCGGCGGTGCGCTGATGCTGGGCTGATTGTCGGCCGAGCCGCGTCGTATCAGAAACGGAACAGTTCTCTGGGGCCTTCGGGTCCCAGCCTCTGGAAGCCGCCCGACTTGGGCGGCTTTCTCTATTGAACCCGGTTGCCTTCGATCTTCGGCCGGTCGTTCCGGAGCCGCGCGCTTCGTGATGATCGATCAGTGCCGCGGATGACGTACCCGGCGGTAGCCGGCATTGATGAAACAGTAGCCGCCATAGGCGATGAGGCCGACGGCCACGGCGCCCAGAAGCCAGTCGCCGAAGGGCTGATGAGCCAGCAGGTCCAGGGCCGCGCCGAGACCTTGCGCGTCGCCGGGCGAGAGACGCCACGCAGCTAGTGCGAGCAGCCCACCGATCAGCAGGAAGGTGACACCGCGGGCCGCCAGGCCGAGCCGGGCGATGGCCTCGAGCAGGGGTAGGGGTGGGTTGGGTCGGCTTTGCAGATGCCAGTTCTTGCGATAGGCGCGTCGCCAGGCGCGCACCAGTTGATGGAAACCGACGCCGACGAAGACGAGGCCGATGGCCAGCAGCAGCCAGCGGCCGCCCGGAATTCCCATGAGCCGTTCGGTGTTCTGGGAGGATCCGCTGCCTTGGGACTGGGAAAGGCTGTGAAAGATCAGCGTGGCACATTGCCAGGCCAGCGTGGCATAGAGGCCGCCACTGATCGCGAACCCCAGCCGTTGAAGCCAGCCTTTCCAGTCGTTGCCCTTGCGCTCGGTATCCCAGAACGCCTGGGCCAGACGCCACAGGACGTAAGCGGTGAGCCCCAGGCCCATCAGCGCCAGCAGCACGCGTCCGAACGGCCACAGCGCGATTTTGCGAATGACGTCCGAAGCGCCACTTTCGCTGCCGCCAAGTCCTATCGTGGTGAGTAGCGCCAGCCAACCGATCGTCAGGTAGATGATTCCCTTGGCGACATAGCCTGCCGATGCGGTATGTTGCAGCCACTCGCGCAGGCTGAAGTGAATCCTTTTCATGCCGTTCCCTATGATTGAGCGCTACTAGCCTAGAAGAGAAAATGGCTTCGCGATACGGCGGCCGGGCCTCAACGCTCGGTGCGGTATGATTCTATGGCGCTTCGGACTTGCGGCGCCAGACACTTCAGGGACGAGTCTCCTCGAAGGCGAGACCCTTCAAAGACGAGACTCTTCAAAGGCCAGATTCTTCACAGGCCAGACTTTGCAAAGGCTAGACACATCGATGAAACATTATGTCGTCCGCCCACGTTCGGGTAAGGGATGGATCCTGACCCTGGCGTTCGTGGCGCTGATCGCTCTGGGGCTGTGGCCGGTGATCGGCTGGTTCAACCAGCCGCGGCTATGGCTGGGGCTGCCCTGGCTCGCAATATGGACCTACGTGATCGTGCTGGGGTGCTGGCTGGCCATGCTCCTCGCCAATCGCTGGTTGCGGGTGCCATCACATGACGACTAGTCTGTTGCCGCTGTGGATCACCCTGGGGTACATCGGCGTTGCGCTGTTCATCGGGTTGCGCGCCCGTGGCGGGCACCTGATGGATAGCCTGGAGGAGTGGGGCGTTGCCGGGCGAAGCATGGGGCCGATAACGCTCTATCTGCTGATCGCGGCGGGCAGCATCAGCGCCTACACCTTCATGGGCGCGCCCGGCTGGGCCTACAGCAAGGGCGTTGCCGTCTTCTACGTGGTGATCTATCTCTCCTATCTGGCGCTGGTGGCATGGTATTGCGGCCCCAAGGTGTGGGCCTTCGGCCAGCGTTTCGGGCATGTCACCCAGGGCGCGGCGATCGCCGACCGCTACCAGAGTCCGCTGCTCGGCGGGTTGGCGGCCCTGGTGATGTCGATCGGCTCGCTGGCCTATGCGGTGCTCCAGACGATAGGGTCCGCCTATATCCTGTCGGTGATGAGCGGTGGGCGGATCCCGGTCTGGGCCGGCGTGATCGTGATTCTGAGTGTCATCGCGATCTATCTCTATGTCAGCGGTCAGCGGGCCATCGGCCTGACCAACGCCTTTCAGGGCATCCTGATGCTGGTCGTGGCCTGGACGGTCGGGCTGTGGGCGGCTCATCACGCTACCGGCGAGATGGGGTTCGCAAGCGTCTTCGAGCGCCTGGCTGCCGAACGGCCGGCGTTTCTGACCCTGCCGGGGGCCGATGGCAAGATGAGTTTCGCGTTCTGGACCACGTCGATCATCGTCTCGATGCTCTCGTTCATGCCGCCGGTCTGGAGCCAGTGGATGAGCGCGCGTTCGGCCGACACGATCCGGCGCAGCGCGACCTGGCTGCCGACCTACTATATCGTCGTGCTGCCGATGGTGGTGGTGGGCTTCATCGGCATCACCGCGCTCCCCAATCTGGGCCGGGCCGATACCGTGGCGCTCGAATTCGCGCTGCAGAACCTGCCGAGCTGGCTGGTGGGTCTGCTGGGCGCGGGAACGCTGGCCGCTGCCATGTCATCCTGCGAGCCGTTTCTGCATTCGGTATCGATGGCCTATGCCAAGGATATCGCTCAGCCGCTGTTTCGCCTCGGCGATGCGGCCACCGCGCGCCTCGCTCGTCGCTTGCTGATTCCCATCATGGCGTTGATCGTGGCGCCGGTGGCGATCAGCGAGCCGAGCAATCTGATCATGATCCTGCTGGTGGGGCTGGGGTTCGCGACGCAAGTGTTGCCGGCCTTCATCGGCATGTTCCTGTGGACCCGCGCGTCACGGTGGGGCGTGCTGGCCGGGATCTTGAGCGGGTTCAGCGTGACGCTGGCGTTCACCCTGGTCTGGCCCAATCCGCTCGGCATTCACGCCGGGTTCTGGGGGTTGATGATCAACCTGCCCCTGTTCGTGATCGTCTCCTGCCTGACGCCGCCGGTGAGAGACGACGTGGTGGAGCGCTTCTTTGAGCTTGCCATCCCTGGCAGGCTCCCTTCGGGACGCCGCTAGGCGGCGTCGAAAATCGCTCCCGGCGATTTTCTGCCATCAGCGCGCCAACGCTTTCTAGATCGCCTTCGCCGCGCTGATCCCGCTGGCGGCGAGCGTCGATCAGACGACGTTCGTCGCCAGAATCTTGCGCAGAAACCGTTGCGTGCGCTCGTCCCTGGGCCGGCTGAACAATTCCGCCGGCGGTGCCTGCTCGATGATGCGGCCCTGGTCCATGAATACCACGCGATCGGCGACCTCACGGGCGAACTGCATCTCGTGAGTGACGACGATCATGGTCTGATGTTCCGCGGCGAGCTGCTTCATCAGTCCCAGTACTTCCTCCACCCATTGCGGATCCAGCGCGGAGGTCGGCTCGTCGAACAGGATCACGTCGGCGTTGGCCGCCATCGCCCGGCCGATGCCCACGCGCTGTTGCTGGCCGCCGGAGAGCGAGGCGGGATAGGCATCGGCCTTGTCGGCCAGGCCGATGCGCTCGAGAATCTCGCGGGCTCTGGCGTAGGCCTTGGCCTTGGGCATGCCGTCGACCACGATCATGCCCTCGGCGATGTTCTGCAGCGCGGTCTTGTTGGCGAACAGCGCATAGTTCTGGAACACGAACGCCGTGCGCCGTCTCAGCGCGAGGATCTGTTCACGGGTCGCCTGCGTCGCGTCGAAGCTGAGATCGCCAACGGTCAGATGGCCGGCATCGGGCGTCTCGAGAAAGTTGATGCAGCGCAGCAGGGTGGACTTGCCGGTTCCGGAGGGGCCGACGATGACGATGATCTCGCCGCGCTCGAGAGCGAGATCGATGTCGTCGAAGACGACATGGTCGCCGAATTGCTTGCGAATGCCCTTGAGTTCGATCATCGCTGATACGCCCGGTTGAGTCGTTGTTCCAGCCATTTTTGCACCCAGGAGAGTGCCTCGACCACGATCCAGTAGATCACCGCGACCACCAGGAAGGCCTCGAAGTAGAGAAAGCTGCCAGCGGCTTCCTTCTGGGTCGCCCCCATCAGCTCGGTGACGCCGAGGGTGAAGGCCAGCGATGTCGACTTGATCATGTCGATGAAGTAGTTCATCAGTGTCGGCGTGGCGACACGGGTCGCCTGTGGCAGCACGATCCTTCGCATCAGCTGTGCACGTGTCATGCCGATGGAGAGCGCCGCTTCGGTCTGGCTTCGGTCGATACCCACGATGGCGGCGCGGATCGACTCCGCCATGTAGGCGGAGAAATGGAGCGTCAGACCGAGAATGGTGGCGGTGATGCCGTTGATCGCGACCAGGAAGGTCAGTACCTGGGGCAGCCCGTAGTAGAACAGGAACAGCTGAACCAGCAGCGGCGTGCCGCGAAAGAACGAGATGAACAGCAGCGCAACGGCGTTGAGGCCGGGAATACGGGTCACCCTTACGATCGCCAGCAGGCACGCCAGTACCAGCGCACAGGCCATGCCGGCGGCCGCCATGGCAAGGGTCAGTGGCAGATAACCGAGAAGAATGGGCACCAGGCCCAGCATGTAGTCGAAATCGAGTGCGTGCATAGGGCTTGGTGCTCCGCGCTTGGCGACCTTGGGTAACGGAAAAGCCCATGACGCCGGTCAGCGTCATGGGCCGTCGATGCGAGATTCGGTCAGGGCTGGGTAATGTCGTTCCCGAACCATTTCTGAGAAAGTTGGCTCAATTTGCCGCTGTCGCGCAACTGGGCCAAGGCGTCGTTGATGCGGTTCCTCAGTGCCTCTCCCGCCTCGTCGTCACGGAACGGATAGGCGTTCTCGATTTTGGAAAAAGGCTGGCCGGCCAGCTGTAGCGGCAATGGCTTGTCCTTGATCACCTGAGAAGCGCTGACACGATCCATGACGAAGGCGTCGGCACGCCCCAGGGCAACGTCCTGCTCGATATTGGAGTCGTAAGTCTTGATCGTGATGTCATCGGCATAGGGAAGCTCGTTGAGCAACTGCTCGTAGTTGGAACCGAGATTGACCGCGACCGTCTTGCCCTTGAGGTCCTCGACGCCGTGGATGGCATCGTTACCCTTGCGGACCACGATCTGGGCACCATCATAGACATAAGGTTCGCTGAAGAGATATTTCTCCTGGCGTTCCGGCGTGATGGTGATCTGGTTGGCGATGGTATCGATCCGCCTGGAGTCCAGCATGCCGGCCAGCCCGGAGAAGCTGGCGGTCACGAACTGGACATCGTCGCCGGTGATCTCGCCGATCGCGTTCATCAGGTCGACTTCGAAGCCCTTGAGCTTGTCCTGTTCGACGTAGGTGAACGGGTAATAACTGCCCGACATGCCGACTCGCAGCGTATCCGCTTGAGCCGTCATAGCACTCAGGGAGGTTAGTGCCAGAGCCAGCGCCATTCGGCGCCATGGGAGAATTTGAGAGGGTCGTTTTGGCATGTGAGCAGATCCTTGACGGAGAGAAGAGGGTGAATGAATCAGCGTCATTGGTTGAATCCAGTGACGGCAGGATAGCGGAATTTCAATTTTGGTAATAAGAAAAATAATTTATATGCCCATTCGTTTGGGGCTATGGGACCGTCTATGGGCATCTATACCTAGGATCATAGACTATGGCTCCATTCTACGGACCCAGAGAGCAGACAAGCGAGGCGATCGGATGAATCGGCGAGCCCTCGCGTGACGCCCCGCGAGAGATTGCGGTGAAACAATCTGTACTGATCTTTGCTGTCTGTAATGTATTGATCTAACATTTGCCCAGTTCTTTCTGTGAAGGCTGCTGCAGGGACGTGACCAAGGGACTTGCGCTCGGCGTTGGTTAGTGGCATGGGCCAAGGAACGAGCCGAAAGGCTCAGGATCGCTCAGGAAGGGTTGGCGCATGGCTGGCGAAAGTGTTGCATGGTCTCTTTCGCCTCTGGCATTGAGTTCCATGGCACTCGTTTAGGCAGGTGTCCCGAAAGCCGGCGTCCTTCCGTCGGTTTTCTTCTCCAAGGAGGCTCGATCCTCTTCAGAGGATTCTCTCTTCTCTCCAACTCTTTCTCGATGCCGGTGTGGCTTGGCGGTCTCAATGACCAAGTGCAACACGTGAGCCATCAGGTACGGTGTTGCCATGACTTACTGCTATCGCCATCTCT
>NZ_MCAP01000012.1:0-89228 GCF_001858555.1 Salinicola sp. MIT1003 | reverse complement strand
CTGCTGCACCATCAATCACCCATTGCGATGATGAAAGAATGGCAGACTAAACGGCCTGACTTATTTACCAAGCGGGTAGTTAATCACACGGGACCCGACAGATAACCATTTGCTGGTCGGTAATTTTTAGATTCCGTGCGTCCTGATAACGCCGTTCGGATTCCACGATAGCGGTGGTTTTATCGGGGGCGTTTTCCCCTTGCAAAGCGGGATGGAGATGACGTAAATAGCGGGATCGGCAACCGATAAAAGAAACGCCAACTTTGCGAGGCCGGAAGGTCGATATTACGCTAAGTCATTAACGAGCCGGGAGTTAAATAAATACTGGTAATCCCTGCGCTTTAAAAAACCTCTCGCTAAGACTTGAAAGTTTTTAAATATCCGCAATAATTCACACGCTTAAACCTACCCGCAACGGACCAACGAATGTCTCTACTTAGCGATTACGTCAAGAAAGAACAGCTCCTGAAGCAGCTTGAAGAAGAGCTGAAGCGAATGGAGGGTGATCAACGTCTGAAGTCCGAGCTCGAGTTCAAGGAGAAGCTCGAAGCTCTGATGGCGGAGTATGGCAAGACGACGCGTGACGTCATTGAATTGTTGAACCCGAAAGCTGACAACGCTCAGCCCGCTGCTGCGCAGACCGGATCGACCGGTGGCCGACGCAAGCGCAAGCTCAAGATTTACAAGAACCCCAACACCGGGGAAGTCGTCGAGACACGTGGCGGCAATCACAAGACCTTGAAGGCTTGGAAAGACGAACACGGCAGCGATACCGTCGAGTCCTGGGTCGTCAGGACGGAAGACTAAGCGCCTTTTCCTTTTTTCATGCGCTTGGGCGCTTTTTCATGCGCTTGGTTAAAACAAAACCCTCCGCCGAGATACAACGGCGGAGGGTTTCGCATTTAGCGGCTCTCGAACCTCAAGCCTTGGAGCTGATGCCGCCGAAGCCGTTGTGGCGCGACTCGCCCTTGGGGCCGTAGACGCTGCCCCCGATGGCACGATTCAGAAAATCGATGGCCTGTTGATTGTGCTCCAGCCGTGTGGAGATGATATGGCCATTGAGGCGATTGGTCCGACGGACCCGCTCTGCCAGTTCTCGAATCCGCTGCCAGGTTTCCTGCCTGTCCAGTGACTGGGCAAACTGCTCCGCACCGCGGCTTCCCATGCCGAATCCTTGCGATTGCTGATGCTCTCGCCGGAGATTCTCGATTTGATCGAGGTCATTCAACTGCTGTTGCTTCAGCGCTGCCAGTTCACCGAGGCGTTCCCCGTCGGCCCTGCCGGCGCCGAGACAGCCGGCCTCCGCATCGAGTGTTTCCGCGAGCCTTTCCAACAAGGCATGTTGTTCGGCAATCAATTCAGCTGGCGTCATGCAGAATTCCTGAAACTGGACCTGAAGTCAGGGATTATTCACCCAACATATTGCGAACGCTCTGGACCAGACCGTCCGCGATCTTGCTGGTATCGAGTTCGAGCCGGCCTTCGGAGATCGCCTGGCGGATATCGTTGACACGGGCAGTATCGATATCTCCGCTCTCGTCGCCCCTCGGGATCTGGCTCAACGTTGTCCTGGAGCCGGCCGTCGTCTTGGCAGCTTCCAGCGACTCCGCACTTTTGCGCTGCTCAGCGGCCTCACTTTGGGTCGGGCGAGTCAGCGGTTGTGTTTGATCGATTTTCAAGGTCATTACCTCATGGCTGGATGCACAATCACGTACTTGCTTACGTTATCGGCAAGACCAGCGGAAGCTGAACGAGATTCGAGCAGAGATTTGTTAAAAAAGTTATCTGGCCCGCTCACAGGTCGACGCGCAGCCGATCCTGACCCGTCACTCTCCCCTGTAGAATCTGATCATCCTCCGTCTTGAGGCGGATGGTACTGCCTAATTCGCCGTTATCCAGCGCCTCGACGCTGCGGCTGATGCGAAACCCCTGGCCCACGGCGGTCAGTACGACCGTATCACCGCGTTTCACCATCCACGGCTTTCTGATCATGTTATCGGTCAGCGTCGCGCCCGTCGGGATGCGTCGCGTGGCAACCCTGCCGACCGCCTGGTCGAGGTCATTGAGGTAGCCACGGCGCAGGCGGGAAATGTCCGCCTCCTGCCAACCCAGCATCGTCGCATCGATCCGTTGACCCGGATCAATCGACTGGAGTGCCACCAGATGGCGGACCGTCGCCGAAACCGTGGCCTGCAGATAGCGTGTCCGGCTGCCGTCGCTGCCGCAATGAACGCCTACCGTAACCCGGCCTTGAGGCACGCCGGGGCGCGGCAGAAACGGCTGCGGTGTCGAGCAGTCGCCGAGGTCGACACCGCTTTCCCGAATATCGATCGTCACCTGGTCGCCGAGAGGGGCAGTGCGCTCCTTGAGGAACTGCCGCACGCTGGCGACGACGGCCTCGGAGGATTCACCCGCCGGTTCCGCGCGGGCGATCGAAGGAAGCGGCAGCAACGATAGCGCGAAAAGCAGCGCCATCAGCGTGGCGGCGCCGGCTCGGAGCACGAGCCGTCGAGACGGTCGATGTTTCAACCGGGTACGCGGGAACGCTTCTGTCGGATCGGCACGCATATCACGGGTCTCGGGCTGTTCGCGGATCTCGTGGGGCTGTTCTCGGGGCTGGGTCCATGTCACGGAGCCAGGTCACGGATCCAGGACCAAGCGCGTCCCGGCACAGCGTGCCGGTGGACGCAATCCCCCACATTGGAGAGCGATTGTAAGCGTGCCCGTCATCGAGCATTGATGAAAATGGCGCGCAATTGACGGTCTGTTTACGGGTTTGAATCGTGCCGCCCGCCGCTATTCTCCATCCTGTCAATTTTCCAGCGAACGCCATCCGAGGTGCACGGCATGTTCGACAAGTTGGATAACGCGCTGCGCTTCCAGCAGGAGGCCATCAATCTGCGCGCAGAGCGTCAGCAGGTACTGGCCAACAACATCGCCAATGCCGATACGCCCAATTTCAAGGCGCGGGATTTCGATTTCCGCGCGGAACTGGATCGGGTCATGGAGCAGGGGCGGAGCGAAGGCTCCGGCGGCTTGTCGCTGGCGCGGACATCCGCTCGGCACATTCCGGCGCAGGCGTCAGGCGGAACGGGCGTTCAGGATCTGCTCTACCGCATTCCCGATCAGCCGAGCCTCGATGGCAATACGGTCGATATGGATCGGGAGCGCTCGGCCTTTGCCGACAACTCGCTCCGCTATCAGGCGGACGTCACTTTCGTCAGTCGCAAGATCCAGGGGCTGAAGAAAGCCATGCAGCCGGAGTAACACGATGTCCATGTTCAGTGTATTCGATATTTCCGGTTCGGCGCTGTCGGCCAATTCGCAGCGCATGAACGTTACCGCGAGCAACCTCGCCAATGCCGATAGCGTCGCCGGGCCGGACGGAGAGCCCTACCACGCCAGGCAGGTCATGTTCCAGGCGCTGAGCCAGCAGGGCGGCGGCACGGGCGGCGTTCGCGTCACCGGCGTGGTCGAGGACGACGTCACACCGATGCGCATGGAGTACCGCCCCGGGCATCCGCTGGCGGACGAGCAGGGCTACGTGCAGATGCCCAATGTCGACCCGGTCAACGAGATGGTCGACATGATCGCAGCCTCCCGCTCTTACCAAGCCAACGTCGAGGTCATGAATACCGCCAAGACGCTGATGACCAAAACTCTCACCATCGGCGAAGGCTGATCGGTGTCGGGCCACATCAAGGAGATGTCATGTCCAGTCCGGTGATCGGTAGCAGTACGCTAGCCAATATCAATGACACGGCCGCCAGCAGTGCCACTACGGGAATGGAATCCGGCAGCGAGCTCAATGATCGCTTCATGACGCTGCTGGTTACCCAACTGAAGAATCAGGACCCGACCAGTCCGATGGAAAACTCGGACATGACCGCGCAACTGGCGCAGATCAGTACCGTCAGTGGTATCGAAAAGCTCAATGACAGCCTTACCAGAATCAACGACCAGATCGATGCGGGGCAGGCCCTGCAGGCGACGGCGTTGATCGGGCAGGGCGTCATGGTGCCGGGCAACGAGGTTCTGGTGGGGGCGACCGATGACACGGGAGGTGTTGTCGCGACGCCGATCGGCGTGAATCTGGACAGCGCCGTCGAGGATCTGCAGATCGATATTCGCGGTCCCAGCGGCGAGATCATCGACAGCTTCTCTACCGGTCCGCTCGAGGCCGGCGTGCACAGCTTCAACTGGGATGGTCAGTTGGCCGATGGTTCCAAGGCCTCCACCGACAGTACCTATACCGCCTCCCTGACGGCGACGGTGGGAGACGAGACATACGCACCGGCAGCCCTGAATTACGCCCTGGTCAATGGCGTGATCCAGGGTGCCAATGGACCGCAACTGGACTTGGGACCTGCTCGGGATCCCGTGGCGCTCTCGGAAGTGCGTCAGATTCTCTGAGCAAAAGCATTGACGACACGAAACCGCTTGAGCGTACGCAACCGATAAACGTAGGGGATGAATCATGGGCTTTTCACAGGCATTGAGCGGCGTCAACGCCGCTTCCCAGCAGCTGGATGTCATCGGCAACAACATTTCCAACTCGCAGACCAAAGGCTTCAAGAGCGGCTCGGTGCAGTTCTCCGACGTCTTCGCCAACAGCGCCGTCGGCCTGGGTACCCGGGTTTCCGGCATTCTGCAGGACTTCAGCAGCGGCAGCCTGGAAGCCACCGGGCGCAACCTGGATATCGCCATCGCCGGTGACGGCTTCCTGCGCTTCCAGCAGGAAGGCCAGGTGGGCTACTCGCGTAACGGCCAGTTGACGATGACCGCGGACGGCTACCTGGAGAACGCCCAGGGCGCGCGGCTGATGGGTTACGGGCTGGCCGATGCCACCGATGTCAACTCCGGCGTCGTTACCGGTGGCCAGCCGGGCGTGCTCAACATCCCGGCGGCCGACATGCCGGCCAGCGCGACGGGCGCCACCGGCACCGGTATCAACATCCTGCTCAACCTGGATGGCGCCACGGTCGCCGACGACACCTCGACGGCAACGCTCTACAACGACCTGACTGCGAAGAACGGCGAGGATACGACTAATCAGACCTCCATCGCCTACAACTACTCGACCAGCTTCACCGTCTACGATTCCCAGGGCGCGCAGCATAACGCAACGCTCTATTTCCAGAAGACCGGTGAAAATACTTGGGTTGCTCGCACGGCGCTCGATGGTGTACTGACCGCAGATAGCCTCGGATCTGTAGCTGACCCGGCGACAGCAGAAGCACCGTTGCGGCTGACTTTCGACAATTCCGGCAAGCTCGCAACCATTAACGGCGAAGCGACAACGGCCAATCCGGTCACCTGGCCCGATCTGACGTTCACCGCCAATGAGCTAGGCACTGGTGTCGAGGAGATCAACGCCACTTTCAACATGGCGGGCAGCACGCAGTTCGCCGGTGACTCCACTGTCAAGAGCCTGGCGCAGGATGGCTATGCCGCCGGCGCACTGGTCGGCATCAGCTTCGCTGACGACGGCACCATCGTCGGTAACTATTCCAACGAGAAGACCGTCGATCTGGGCCAGATTGCCCTTGCCACCTTCCGTAACCCCGAAGGTTTGACGCCTTCCGGCGACAACCTGTTCGCGGCGACGGCGGCTTCCGGTAACGAACTGCTGGGCATTGCAGGTACCGGCACGCTGGGCTCGATCGAGTCCGAAACGTTGGAGGCCTCCAACGTCGATCTGACGCAGGAACTGGTCAACCTGATCATTGCGCAGCGCAACTACCAGGCCAACACCAACTCGATCCGTACCCAGTCCGAAGTCATGGATCAGATTGCGCAGCTGCGCTGATAATCCTGTCGCCAACAGCATTGGCGTTGCCGGTCGCGAGTCGGCCGGCAACGACCTCGCTTCGATAGGCCGGGTTCGATAGATACGATTTCGACAAGCACTGTTTCGATAGCCACGGTTTCGAAAGGCGCCGATATGAAAGGCGCCGATATGAAAGGCATAGGGCATGGATAGAATTCTCTACACCGCCGGCGGTGGCGCGAGCCAGACGATGGCGCAGCAATCGGTGGTCAACAACAATCTGGCCAACGTCAGCACGCCCGGGTTTCGCGGCGAGCTGATGGCGTTTCGTGCCGTGCCGGTGGAAGGCGAGGCGCGCCTGCCGACCCGCGTTGCCTCGATGATGACGACGCCGGGCGCCGATTTCACGCCGGGCACCATCAGTACCACCGGGCGCAGTCTCGATGTGGCGCTGCAGGGCGACGATACCTGGCTGGCGGTGCAGTCGCCGAACGGCGGCGAAGCCTATACCCGCCGTGGCGACCTCCAGGTCGATTCCACCGGCCTGCTGACATCGCTCGGCAACCCGGTGCTCTCCGACAACGGCCAGGCCATCGTCGTACCGTTGGGGGGCGACGTGACGATCGCGCCGGATGGTTCGATCAGCGTGCTCGAGCCGGGCCAGAACCCGGATGCGATCGCGCCGTTGGCGCGTCTCAAGATGGTCGCGCCGGGGAACGACAATCTGGTGCGTGGCGAAGACGGCCTGTTTCGGATGCCACCGGCCCAGGGGCAGGACGTGGCGGCGCCGATCCCGGCCGACGATACCCTGCGTCTGGTTCCCGGGGCGCTCGAAGGCAGCAATGTCACCGCCACCGACGCCATGATTTCGATGATCGACAGCGCTCGACGTTACGACATGCATATGAAGGTGATCGAAAGCGCGGACGAGAACGAACAACGCGCCAACAGCCTGCTTTCTCTGACCAGTTGACCCTGACCAGCTGAGGCTGGCCGCTGGCTGGCTTACCGACAATGAGGTTTTGTCATGATCAAGTCTTTATGGACGGCCAAGACCGGCCTGGAATCGCAGCAGGTCAAGCTGGATGTGATTTCCAACAACCTGGCCAACGTCTCGACCAACGGTTTCAAGCGGTCTCGCGCCGTCTTCGAAGATCTGCTGTACCAGAACGTGCGTCAGCCCGGTGCGCAATCTTCGGTGGTCGATACGCTGCCATCCGGCATGCAGGTCGGTACGGGCGTGCGTCCGGTCGCCACTGAGCGGCTGCACACCCAGGGCGGTCTGCAGAATACCGAGAACTCCCGCGATCTCGCGATCAACGGCAAGGGCTTCTTTGCCGTGCAGATGCCGGACGGCACCACGGGCTACACCCGTGACGGCAGCTTCCAGGTCAACGAGAACGGCCAGCTGGTGACGGCGGGCGGTTATCCGGTCGATCCACCGATCGTGATCCCGCAGAACGCGCTGTCGATCACTGTCAGCCAGGATGGCGTGGTTTCCGTGATGCAGCCGGGGACTTCCCAGAGCAACGAGGTGGGGCAGATCATGCTCTCCACGTTCATCAACCCGACGGGGCTGCAGAGCATCGGCCAGAACCTGTACCTGGAAACCGACGCCTCTGGCCCGCGTAACGATCTCAACCCCGGTCTGGATGGGGCCGGCGTGCTCTATCAGGGATACGTCGAGACTTCCAACGTCAATGTGGTGGAAGAGATGGTCAGCATGATCGAGACGCAGCGCGCCTACGAGATCAACAGCAAGGCCGTCGAAACATCCGATCAGATGCTCCAGCGTCTGACACAGCTATAAACCGGGGAAGGGCGCGTGTTGCTGACCGCAGAATTGGCCACGGTGTGGCGCAGGGTATTGATGCTGACCGGCCTCTGTCTGGTGCTGATCGTGGCCGGCTGTGCCCAGATTCCGCGCCACTCCGTGGTCGAGAATTCGTCCCCGGTGGAGATACCGTCGACACCGCCGACGCAGGCCAACGGCTCGATCTATCAGGCGCGCTTCGGCTTCCAGCCACTGTTCGAGGACCGCCGTCCGCGTCAGATCGGGGACATCATCACCATCGTGCTCGACGAACAGGTCAGTGCCAGCAAGAGCTCGGCGGCGAATGCGTCACGAGACGGTTCGGCGACGTTCACGCCGACGCTGGTGCCGGACCCTCTCGATAAACTGAGCGACTATGGCATGGACCTCGAAGGCGAGAACATCTTCAACGGTTCGGGGGGCGCCAATGCCAACAACACCTTTACCGGAACGATTACCGTGACCGTCTATGATCTGCTGGCCAACGGCAACCTGAAGGTTCGCGGGGAAAAGCAGATCGCGATCAACCAGGGCACCGAATACATCCGGTTCTCCGGCGTGATCAATCCACGCGCGATCAGCGGTTCCAACACCGTGCAGTCGACGCAGGTCGCCGACGCCCGTATCGAATATGTCGGTGATGGCTATATCAACGAAGCGCAGACCATGGGTTGGCTGCAGCGCTTCTTCCTCAACATTTCGCCGTTCTGATGCCTATGTCCGCTCTGTTTCGTTCATTCCAGTTGCGTCGCTCGCCGTTGGCCAGAGCGCTTCTGTTCCTGGCGATCCTGCTGTTCAGTCTGGGCGCCCAGGCGCAGCGCATTCAGGATCTGGCCAATTTCGCCGGCGTACGTGACAACCAGCTGGTCGGCTATGGCCTGGTGGTCGGTCTCGACGGAACGGGTGACCAGACCACTCAGGCGCCGTTCACGGGGCAGAGCATCACCAACCTGCTGTCGCAGCTGGGCGTCACGGTGCCAGCGGGCACCAACATGCAGCTGCGCAACGTGGCGGCCGTCATGGTGACCGCCAGACTGCCGCCGTTCTCCCGCCAGGGGCAGGAGATCGATATCACCGTGTCATCGATGGGCAACGCCGACAGCCTGCGCGGCGGCACGCTGCTGATGACTCCGTTGAAGGGGGCGGACGGTCGCGTCTACGCGCTGGCTCAAGGCAACGTCTACGTCGGCGGCGCCGGGGCGGAAGCGGCGGGCAGCAGTGTTTCCGTCAATCACCTGGCCGCGGGCCGTATTCCCGGAGGCGGTCTCGTCGAGCAGGAAGTGCCGATGCGACTGGGCGACGCCAGTGGCACGCTGGATCTGTTCCTCAAGAATGCCGACTTCGAGAATGCCCGACGCATGGTCGCGGCGATCAATCAGGAGTTCGGCGCGCCGGTCGCCGCCGCGCTCGACGGACGCACGGTGCAGTTGAAGCTGCCGGCCAACGACAATGATCGCGTCACCTTTCTGGCTCGCGTGCAGGGAGTGAACGTCACTACCGAGCGTGGCCCGTCCAAGGTAATCGTCAATGCGCGTACCGGCTCGGTGGTGCTGTCGGACACCGTCACGCTCAATCGTGCCGCGGTGGCCCACGGCAACCTGTCGATCGTCATCGATTCCAATCCCCAGGTCAGTCAGCCCAATGCGCTGGCTGGTGGCAACACGACGGTCGTTCCCAACGCCGACATCACCGTACAGCAGGAGGGCGGTGCGCTGCAGATGGTTCAGACCAGTGCCGATCTGATGGATGTGGTCAACGCGCTGAACGCATTGGGCGCCTCTCCCCAGGATCTGATGTCGATTCTCCAGGCGTTGAAGTCTGCGGGATCGCTCAACGCCGAGCTGGATATCATCTGATGGCGATCACCAACGATCTTTCGGGACAGTTTGCGCTCGACGTCCAGAGCGTGCAGAAGCTCAAGTACAGTGCGGCCAACTCGCCGCAGGGGAGTCTCAGGGAAGCATCGCGCCAGTTCGAGGCCGTGTTCCTGCAGATGATGCTCAAGAGCATGCGCGATGCCAGCCCCCAGTCCGGTCTACTACATAGCAATCAGATGGACATGATGCGCTCGATGCAGGATCAGCAGTGGGCGCAGCAGCTGGCGGGCAAGGGGCTGGGGCTTGCCGATCAGCTGGTGGCGCAGCTCGAGGGTAGCGGCCTGCCGGGCACCTCGGCACTGCCCGCCGCCTCGGGCGCTACGGGCGACGATGCCTCGGCCCTGATCGCCGGCATTCCGCGGGGTACGCCACGGCTGTTGCATGGTGGCCTTCGCACGCCGGGATTTGCGCCGGACCTGTCACGACATGAGATCGCCGGCGCCAGCGCTGCCACGGCCAACGGCTCGTCATCGACATCGACATCGGCATCGATGGCAGACGAGGCCGACGATCGTCCGGCGCACGTCCGCGCCTTCCTCGACAGTCTGGCAGGCCCGGCCAGGCAGGCGGAACAGTCCTCGGGCGTGCCGGCCGAGCTGATTCTGGCCCAGGCCGCGCTCGAGACCGGCTGGGGGCAGCGGGAGATTCCCACCGCCAGCGGCGGCAACAGCCACAATCTCTTCGGTATCAAGGCCGGACAGTCCTGGCAGGGCGACACCACGGCTATCACCACCACCGAGTATGTCGACGGGCGGCCGGTCAAGATGGTCGATCGCTTCCGCGTCTATGACTCCTATACCGATGCCTTCAACGATTACGCCAGGTTGATTGGCGACAACCCTCGCTATCAGGGGGTCGTGGCGGCTTCGACACCCGACCAGGCGGCTCAGGCGTTGCAGCAGGGCGGTTATGCCACGGATCCGCGCTATGCCGAGAAGCTTCGCGGCATCATGGCGCAGTTGGGCACGCTAGAAGCCGGGGCAGGTCGCGATCTGCTGGCGACTGCGAGTAATGCCGGCAATCCGTTCGGCCCCGACGATCTGCCCACGGCGATTTTCTGATCGGCGTTAACAATTGGTTGCGAAATCGCTGTCTGAAGGGGTCAAGAAGCGGCTTTCGCGGCCGATAAAAATCATAACCTTGCACGGACATCGCCAGCATCGTCATGGCGTTTCACGGGATAGCGATATGAGCCTGTTTTCGATTGGCCTTAGCGGTTTGAGCGCGGCGCAGAATGCGCTCTCGACGACCAGCAACAACATCAGCAACGTCTACACCGATGGCTATAGCCGACAGTTGACGCTGCTGGGACAGAACAGCAGCGGCGAGGGTGGCGGTTCCGGCGTCAGCGTCGACGGCATCCAGCGCCAGTACAACAGCTATATCAGTTCGCAGCTCAATCAGGTCAATAGCCGCGAGTCGGCCCTGGAAACCTACCAGAGCCAGGTCAACCAGATCGACGATCTGCTGGCGGACAGCGATTCCGGTCTGACCACGCTGATGCAGAATTTCTTCTCCAGCCTCGAGGATCTGACCGGTGCGCCTTCGGACGCAGCCGCGCGCGAAGGGGTATTGGGCAGCGCTCGCAGCATGGTCGCACAGTTCCGTGCTTACGATGGCTATCTCAGCGACATGCGTGAGGGCATCAACGGCCAGATTGGCGACGTGGTCACCCAGGTCAACGATCTCAGCGACCAGATTGCCGATCTCAACAAGCAGGTGACGCTGGCCCGTGCCAGAAGCGGCGAGGAGCCCAACGCGCTGCTGGATCAACGCGACAAGCTGGTCAGTGATCTCGGCGAGCTGGTCGACGTCAACGTGCAGGTCCAGGATGGTTCGACCTACCAGGTATCGCTATCCAACGGCACGCCGCTGGTCGCCGGCAACAAGTCCTTCGATCTCGTCGCCGTCAAGAGCGATGAAGATCCTTCCAATATCACGATCGCCTACGAAGATGGTGCCGGCTCGCGTTCGCCACTCAAGGAATCCGTCATTCAAGGCGGTGAACTGGGTGGATTGTTGAGCTTTCGTAGCGAAACCCTCGACAGCGTTCAGAACCAGCTCGGTCAGTTGGCGGTGACATTGGCAGTGGAATTCAATGACCAGCATGAGGCTGGCGTGGATATCAACGGTGATTCCGGCAAAGCGTTTTTCGAAATCGGTGGCCCGACCATCATTGCCAGTGCCAATAACGCAGGCAGCGGTTCGCTGGATGCCGAGTATGGCGACATCAGCCAGTTGACGGCGGACGACTATCAGCTGACCTATCAGGCGGATGGCTCCCTCAAGGTCGAGAACCTGAGCAGCGGCGAGAAGCTTCCTGATGTCTCTCCGGATGCTGATGGCAATTTTTCCTTCGGCGGAGTGACGCTGACTCCCGGTACCCCGCCCCCGGCTGAAGGCGACGTCTTCACACTACAGCCGACGCGCAATGCGGCTGCCGGATTCGATCTGGCGCTGAGCGATACCAGCCAGATCGCCGCTTCGGAAAGCGGTGACTCCGGTGACAACCGCAATGCCTTGGCGTTACTCGACCTGCAGAATCAGAAGCTAGTTGGCGGTAGTGCGACCTTTAGTGGCGGCTACGCTTCGCTGGTCAGCGATGTGGGCAACCGGGCGGCCATCACCGAGGCCAACCTGACGACCCAGCAGGGTCTGAGCGATCAGCTTTACGCCTACCAGCAGGCCGACTCGGGCGTGAACCTGGACGAAGAGTACGCCAATTTGATGCGGTATCAGCAGTACTACTCGGCCAATGCCAAGGTCATCGAAGCCGGTTCGGCCATCCTGGATACGATTTTGGGGCTGCGCGCTTGAGAGCTGTCGAAGCGCCGTTTTTGAATAATGATTGAGCGCGCCCTGATCGGGTGCCTTCGAGGAGAGAGCCGTGCGTGTCAGCACCGTGATGATGTTCGAGCGCAGTGTCAGCTCGATGAACCGCCAGCAGGGCGCTTTCATGGAAGTCGGCGAGCAGATCGCTTCCGGCAAGCGTGTGGTGCGTCCTTCCGACGACCCACAGGCTGCATCGCGGGCGGTCGGGGTATCGCAATCGTTGGCCACCAATGCCCAGCAGAGCGACAGCCGGGTGACGGTGCGCAACTCGCTGAGCCAGGAAGAGAGCGTTCTCGACAGTGTTTCCGATGCTCTGACGAGAGCCAAGGAGCTCATGATCCAGGCCGGCAATGGCACGCTGAGCGACGCCGACCGCCAGTCCCAGGCGTCGGAGCTGCGTGGCGTCTACGAGGCGCTGTTGGGGCAGGCCAACTCTACCGACGGTAACGGAAGCTATCTCTTCGGCGGTTACAAGGATAGTTCCGCGCCCTTCGTCAAGGTCGAGGATAATGACTCTGACCCCAAGAAGGTGTACGTAGAATACGATGGCTCCGGCGCGGTTCGCCAGCAGAAGGTCGACTCTTCTCGAATGATGGACGTCGGCAACACCGGGAAAGAGGTCTTCCAGAGCGTGGCGGCCGGCGCTGGTTACTTGGCCAAGGCTGGCGACGGCAATACTGGCACCTTGACCTTCACTGGCCCCCAGGTGACGGACACGACCGCCGATGGCTACGGCGACGAGTACGCTATTTCGTTCAGCGATAATGGTGACGGCACTTTCGGCTATACGATTAGCGGCCCGAGTGTCAGCAAGACAGGTACCTATGACGGCACCAGTGCCACTCTGGAATTCGGCGGCGTCCGTCTGACGCTGGAAGGAACGCCCGAGCCAAGTGATACGCTCGCGGTGGGCCCGGCTTCTGAGATGAAGCCCGACGTCTTTAGGACGTTGGAGAACATGCTCTCTGCCCTCGAGAACCCGCTGGATTCCGACGCCGACAAGGCGGCCTTCGCCAATACGCTGTCGACCTCCAGCCGGGAGCTGGATAACGCACTGGACAATGTGCTGACCGTGCGCGCGTCCGTCGGTGCTCGACTCAACGAGCTGGACACGCTCGATACCGTAGGGGGCGATCGCAAGATCAGCTACACCCAGACCCAGAGCGATCTGATCGATCTGGATTACACCACCGCCATTTCGGACTATGTGCTGCGGCAGGTGGGGTTGCAGGCGTCGCAGAAAGCCTTCGTCGATTTGCAGGGGACTTCGTTGTTCGACCTGATGTGATGTTTGGTCTGACGCGACGTTCGACCTGACGCGGCGTCGGATTTCAATCGCCAACGGATCGGGCCGTTAACGGCCCGGTTCGAAGTCAAAGGGGCGAATCCTGCAGGATGCGCCCCTTTTGTCTGGGTTTGGGTGAGCCGTCGGTTGGCGATTTCGAATATTGGAAAGGAGTTCGGGGAGAGATTGGCCCCGTTGTGATCTCGGGTCAGGGCGTGCCGGCCATCTGTTCGATCATGCCCTGCATGAAACGAAGCTGTTGTTCGAACAGATCGCTCCAGAAGCCTCCCATATCCGGAATCAGTGCGGTAATCAGCACCAGGCCGGCGGTCAGTGTCATCGGGAAACCCACCGAAAAGATCGACAGCTGTGGCGATGCACGATTGAGAATGCCCAGCGAGAGATTGATCAACAGCAGCGCGGTGACGATGGGAATCGCCATCAGCAGGCCGGAGGAGAAAATGGTGCCGCCCCAGCGGGCCAGCGTTTCGGCAAAGCTGGCATCGATCGAGGTCGAGCCGATGGGCAGCACCTCGAAGGTCCAGGCGAGAATTTCGATCGTGATAAGGTGTCCGTTCATCGCCAGGAACATCAGCAGCGTCAAAATTTCCAGCAGGCGCGACAGCACCATCGTATTGGTGCCGGCATCCGGCTGGAAGAAGGTCGCGAACCCGAGGCCCATCTGCATGCTGATGAACTCGCCGGCAGTCTGCACCACGGCGATCATGATCCGCAGCACCAGGCCCATGGCGATACCGATAAGGATCTGCTGAAGCATGATGCCGAAGCTTTCCAGCGAGAACAGAGGAATCGCCGGCATCGGTGGCAGGGCAGGCGCGATGGCCACAGCGATTGCGGCCCCAAGCAGCGCCTTTACCGGCGTTGGTACGCTCGGCAAGCTCCACAGCGGTGACGCCATGAAGAAGGCAAGAATGCGAACCGTGGGCCAGAAGAAGAGCCGTATCCAGCTTTCCCACTGGGCTGAGGTAATATCGATCATCGATCGCGCTGACGAATCAGCTCACCATCTGGGGAATGTTCTGCAGCAGTTCCCGAGTGAAGTTGACCAGGAGCTGAATGATCCAGGCGCCGGAGAGGATCAGCATGGCGAAGACGCCCAGGATCTTGGGAATGAACGTCAGCGTCATTTCGTTGATCTGGGTCGCCGCCTGGAAAAGGCTGACCAGCAGGCCGACCAGTAGCGCGGTCAGCAGTAGCGGAGCGGCTATCATCAGGGTCACTTTCATGCCCTGGTAGGCCATGCTCATTACCATTTCGGGAGACATTGCTTACCTCCATGCGGTCGCGAAGCGGGGGCTGACGACACGGTTCGTGTCTGTGCGACTCACGAGAAATAGAAACTTTGGGTCAGCGAGCCGATCAGAAGCTGCCAACCATCGACCAGCACGAACAGCATCAGCTTGAACGGCAACGAGATCGTGGCCGGTGGCACCATCATCATCCCCAAAGCCATCAGTACGCTGGCGACGACCAGGTCGATGATCAGAAATGGGATGAAGATCGTGAAGCCGATCTGGAAGGCCGTCTTCAGCTCACTGGTGACATAGGCTGGCACCAGGATACGCATCGGCACGTCTTCGGGACCCTGCATCTCGCCGACATCGGCGATGCGGGCGAACATTGCCAGATCGGCCTGCCGGGTTTGGGCGAACATGAACTCGCGGAATGGCTGGCTGCCTCGCTCCAGCGCTTCCTCCATCGAAATTTCTTCGGCCGAGAACGGTTGCCAGGCTTCTTCATAGGCCCGGTCGAGTACCGGCGACATGACGAAATACGTCAGAAACAGCGCGAGCCCGAGCAGAACCTGCGTCGGCGGCGCCGAGGGCGTGCTCATGGCGGTACGCAACAGCCCCAGCACGATGATGATCCGGGTAAAGCAGGTCATCATCAGCAGCATCGCCGGCAGAAAGGCGAGCGAAGACAAAAAGAGCAGCGTCTGCAGGCTCAGCGACCAGCGCTGACCGCCGTCCGCCATTGGCTCGCTGACAATGCCGGGAATCGCCTGCGCCATCGCCCACTGGCTGGCAGTCAACGCCGCCAAGACGCCCAACCCCACGACGACGCCACGCAATCTGGAATTAGCCGCAATAGCCACTAGTTGTCGACCCCGTTGTCCCGTCTGGGCTTTTGGCGCTTGAGCGAGTCACTCGCATTCTGTTTGAGGGCTTGACCCAGGCGACTGGCAAAGGAGCCGCTCAAGGGTGCCGACCCAGAGGCGACAGGCGTATTGGGGGGCGGGGTCATGCTGTCCAGCTTGGTTACCTGACCGCCACCGACGCCCAGAACCAGCCAGCGATCATCGACCTCGACGATGACCACGCGCTCGCGTTGCCCGACCGGCGTACTGGCCACGACACGCAGATGCTGCGTTCCGGCACGACGGTTAGGACCGATACGCTTCAGCAGCCAGGCGCAGGCCAGGATGATCGCCACGACGATCAGCAACGACATTGCCGTCTTGCCCATCATCAGAAGGCCGATGCTGTCGCCGCTGCCGGCCGTGGTCTGCGCCGCCTGCTGTAGCGTATCGTCGTTCATCGATTCAGTTTCTGGACGCGTTCGGACGGCGTGACGATCTCGGTGATCCGGATGCCGTATTTGTCATCCACGACGACGACTTCGCCCTGGGCGACGAGATAGCCGTTGATCATGATGTCCATCGGTTCACCGGCCAGTCCGTCCAGCTCCACGACCGAGCCCTGGGCCAGTTCGAGCAGTTGCTTGATGGTGATGCGCGTTCGGCCCAGCTCGACCGAGAGCTTGACCGGGATATCCATGACGACGGCCAGATCCCGAGCCTCGCGAGTGTTGCCGCTGCCTTGATCGAAGGACTGGAAAACGCCGGCTTCCGCCGATTGTGCCTCGCCGGAACCCGCCGTGCCGGTGGGCTTGGTCGCTTCCTCGACCGTTTCGGACTCGTCGGCTTCAGGCTCGACACCCTGTTCCGCCATGGCCGCTGCCCAAAGATCGTCGGCATCCTGGTTGTTGTCGCTGGCCGTATCGGAAGCTCCCTTCTGGGATCCCGGTTTTTGATCATCACTCATTGTCGAAGTCCTTCATGGCGGAGTACGTACCATGGTCAATAAGATGCTTCACCCGTAGCGCGCGTTGACCTTGCCGGGTCCCGTATTCACAGGCCATGACCGGTACACCGTCGACACGCACGTCGATGGCTTTGGGAAGATCGAAGGGGAGAATGTCGCCGACCTTCAGTGCCATCACGTCACCGATGGTCGAAGGTATCTCGGCAAAATCGGCGATCAATTCGACCTGGGTCTGTTTGATCTCGCCGGCCATGCGCGACTCCCACTGGGTATCGTCGCTGTCGAGCGTTCCGATCGGGCTGGACAGAATGTCCCGGATCGGTTCGATCATGGAAAAGGGAATGCAGATGTTGAAGTCGCTGGTCAGGTTGCCGACCTCGAGATGGAACGTACTGTTGACGACGATCTCGTTCGGCGAATTGGTGATGTTGGCAAAGCGCACCTGCATTTCGGAACGCATGTAATCGACGTCCACCGGATAGATCGATTTCCAGGCGTCGCTGTAACCCTCCAGCGCCAGCGACAATAGCCGCTGGATGATTCGCTGTTCGGTGGCGGTGAATTCGCGACCGTCGGATTTGGTCAAAAACCGGCCATCACCGCCGAACAGGTTGTCCACCACCATGAAGACCAGACCCGGCGGGAACACCAGCAGGGCGGTGCCCTTGAGCGGCTTGAGGCTGATCAGGTTCAGGTTGGTCGGTACCGGCAGGTTGCGCGCGAACTCGCTGTAGCTCTGGTAGCGCACGCCGGCGACCGTGATATCGGCGCTGCGTCGAATCAGGTTGAACAGGGCCACCCGGAAGAGACGCGCGAACCGCTCGTTGATGATATCCAGCGCCTGCAGACGCTCACGGATGACCCGGTGCTGGTTGGCCGGGTCGAACGGGCGCGCGTCGCGACGGTTACTCTCGGGCGCTTTGGCGGGTGTGTCGGTATCGCCGCTGACACCGTTGAGAAGGGCGTCGATCTCTTCCTGCGACAGCAAATCGTCTTGGGACATGATTGGCCTGGCGTCCGCTTACTGCACGATGAAATCGGAGAACAGCACGTCGTCGATGGATAACGTGGGCTGCGGCGTGGTGATCGGCTCGTTGAACAAGTCGAGAATCTGCTGCTTCAGTTGGACCTTGCCTTCGGGCTTGATCAACTCTTCGGCGCTCTTGCCGGATAGTAGCATCAGCAGCCGGCTGCGAACCTCGGGCATGTGCTGAGTGAGAAACGTGCTGGTCGCCTCATCGCCGACGCGCAGCGACAGCCCGACGTAGAGCAGGCGGTCGCCGTAATCGCTCTGCAAATTGACGGTGAAGGGGTTGATGGTCACGAAAATCGGCACCGGCGCTTCGACCGGCTCGTCATCGACGACCTCGGTCGCCTCGCTGCCGTCGCGGGCGTCGAGGAAGAAGTACACGGCGACCGAACTGGCCACCGCCAGCAGGACGATCAGTAGCCCTATCAACAAGAGGGAGCGGCTTTTACGGGATGCGGCCATTGATTCTGCCATTACGGTGATCTCTGAAAGTTGCAGCGGATTATGCGGTGCTAGAGGGTGTCGCGATCGACGGAAAAGACGCCTTCCGGTCTGCTAACTTCCCCTTTCATGCGCCGGGATCGGAAGATGAAGGCGTGCCAATCGCGAACGGCGCCGCATGACTTGATGTCGCGGCGGGAGTGCCCGCCGCTATCCGTGTTATCGGCAGCGCTGGCTAGGCGTAAAGGTTGATATTGCCGTTAGGGGTGAGGGCAACCTGGCGCAGGGTGGCGTCATCGCTCGTATCGACTCCCGATGCGGCAAGCAGCGGGCCGGAGGCGCTCGACGTGCCACGCGGACGATCGTCGTCCGATGACTGGCCTTGCTGGAACTGCCCCTGATCGCCGACCATCGCTTCACCCAGAGCGATGCCGCTATCGGCGAGCGCCTGGCGGAGCTGAGGCATTGCGGCCTCGACGGCAGCGCGAACCGGCGCGTGGGCAGAAAGGATCTGAAGCTGTGCCTGCTGGTCCTGTACCGTCAGCGATACGCTCAGCGGGCCGAGCTCCTGCGGATGGAGGCGTAGCGACATCTGCTGGTCGCCACGCTGATGCATCTGCAGGATTTGCTGGCCGAATGAAGCTGGCCATTGCGGTGACTGAACCGGGGTCGAGATGGCGCCGTTGGTCATCGTTGCTGCCGATGCCAATCCCGTACCGTTCGATAGCGGCGACGTCAGATGCGACAGAGATCCGCCATCGGGCCGCGGGCTCGTGAAGAGGGCGCTATCCAGTCCGTCACGTTTCGCGCCGGATGCCGATAGGGCGTCCGCGAGCGCTGCACCGTCCGGGTCTCCCGTTGACGAAGATTGGGCCAGAACCTGGCCGGCCGCTGCCAGCAGCCCCGACGACGAGGTCGGATTGCCGTTACGGTTTCCTTCGACTGCCGAAAGCAGCTCGCTGAGCCCAGGCTGTCCGGAAGTCGCATTGACGCGAGTCGAGGAGCCGGGCTGATCGCCGTCATCCGATATCTTGTCGGACACCGACATCTTGCCGGACAGCATCGCGGCCACGTTGCGTGCGGCGTCGCTGGACGTCAGGGTCATCTGCTGCAAGGCGGATTGTCCGGCACCGAGTGTCGCGGCGCCATTGCCGGCGGCAGCCGCCGAAACGTTACCGGCGGGTTGCGCGCCCGTCGTCAGCGGAAGTGCGGCGAAGATGGCGGCAAGAGCGTCCGCGTCGATCGGCCCTGCGTCGCTATCACTCGCCTCGGAGCTCGATGGCGCCTTGCCGTCGGTCTTGCCTTCGAGGCTGGCCAGGACGGCGTGAAGCCCTGTCATGTCTCCCTCTTCCAGGGCTTGCAGAATTTCGCGTGCGTCCTCGCTCGTCTGTCGAGTGGCATCGGATTCGGCATTCGCTACCTGCGAATCCTTTGTCGGCTGGCGGCTGGAGGCGAGGGCCGAGGATGTGTCATCGGTTTCTTGGGTATTCGACCGCTCGGGAGTGTTCGTTGCCTGCGACGCTGAACTTCCACCGGCTGCGGATCGCTGGGGCTTTTCTGCCCCTGCGGCCCGCTGCATGACATCGGCGAAGGGCGCGCTGGCCGTTTCCCTGGACGCGCTGTTCCCGGTATTGGCGCCACGCGTCGAGGATGAGGTCACGCTGATGAGAGAGGAAAGTTCCATGGACTACGCCGCCAGTTTCGTTATCGGATAGAGCTTCTAATCGGTGCTGCTGAGCAGGGCTTCCATTCAGTGTCTCGGTATTACCACTGGTGCCCGGCGTCCTGCTGACGGCGGCGTAACTGCGCGGCCATCTCGTCACTGTGACGTTGCTCGTGACGCGCCTGGTGGCGGGCCGCTTCATGCTGGCTGCGTGTGTGCAACGTGTCATAGGCGTTGAGTTTTCGGCGTTCGCCCTGCCAGTGCTGCTTGCCGTTCTCGACGCGAGACTGGTGCTCGCCGAGCCGGCGCTGTTGCTGTTCGATCGCCTTGTCGAGAGAGGCGATGAACTGTTGATAGTCCCGCCATTGGCTCGATGAGACACCCCGGGTCAGACTGTCGTGGAGCTTGCGCTGGTACTCGTCACGATAACGCTGCAGCTGCCCGAGCTGATTCTGAGCCTCCTGCTGTTGACGCTGCAGATGACCCAGGTTCTCGACAGCCTTGTCGCTGCTGCGCTGCGCCAGATCACGAAGCATCTGCATGGCGTGCATGTTGGCCAAAGCGTTACCTCCTATCCGTCCGTCAACCGGGGCGATTCACCGTGGCGATCCATCGGGGCAATCCACCGGGACAATCCACCGGGACAATCCACCGGGACAATCCACCGGGACAATCCACCGGGACAATCCACCGGGACAATCCACCGATTGCCATTGTGGCGCTCGGGCCGTCCCGTCAAAGGATTGATAAGCGATGAAAAATGCCACTATTCCGGAACAGCGCGCGCCGATTTGCCACTCGAGGGGGCGGCGGAAGGTCAGTCGTCGATCGGTATGAGTCGGTCAAGGTCGGCCTGGGTAGGAGCCAGCTCGGCGATCTCGTTCATACGCTGTTGCAGGAAGGCCTCGAGTCGTGGATAGAGCGCGACTGCGCGATCCAATTGGGGGTCCTGGCCGGTGATATAAGCGCCAACGTTGATCAGGTCGCGGTTGCGCTGGTAGCGCGAGATCATCTGCTTGAAGCCTTGCGCCTGGCGCAGGCGCCTGGTGTCGACCACCGCCGGCATCGCACGACTGATCGAGGCCTCGATATCGATGGCCGGGTAGTGGCCGCTCTCCGCCAGCTGTCTTGAAAGCACGATGTGGCCATCGAGAATCGCGCGGGCGGAGTCGGCGATGGGGTCCTGCTGGTCGTCACCTTCCGTCAGCACGGTATAGAAGGCGGTAATCGAGCCACCGCCGCGCTTGCCGTTGCCGGCCCGCTCCACCAGCGCCGGGAGCTTGGCGAAGACGGAGGGGGGGTAACCCTTGGTTGCAGGCGGCTCGCCGATGGCCAGCGCGATCTCGCGAGCCGCCATGGCATAGCGGGTCAGCGAATCCATGATCAACAGCACGTTGCGCCCCTGATCACGAAAGTCTTCCGCCAGCCGCGTCGCGTAGGCCGCGCCTTGCATGCGTTGCAGCGGCGAGGTATCGGCCGGGGCGGCAACCACCACGGCTCGGGCCAGGCCCTCGTCGCCCAGAATGTTTTCGATGAAATCCTGAACTTCGCGCCCCCGTTCACCGATCAGGCCGACGACGATGACATCGGCATTGGTGAAGCGCGCCATCATGCCCAGCAGCACACTCTTGCCGACCCCGGAGCCGGCGAACAGGCCCATGCGCTGGCCGCGGCCCACGGTGAGCAGCCCGTTGATGGCACGGATGCCCACGTCGATGGCGGTATCGATTGGCGCACGGGCCAACGGGTTGATCGGCGGCGTGTCCAGCGGGGCGTGGGGTGCCTGCTCGAGCGGGCCGTGGTCGTCGAGTGGCCGGCCGTTACCGTCGACGACGCGGCCAAGCAGCCCGTCGCCCAGCGGGAAGCGCCTGGCGCTGGCGATGTCCAGGCGGTTGCCGCTGAGCGCGAGTACCCGCGCGCCCGGCAACAGGCCGCTGGTGTCTGCCAATGGCATCAGGAACAGCTTGTCCCCGGCGAATCCGACCACCTCCGCCTCGGCGAAGCGTTCGTCGTCGTGGCCGTTGCCGGGGGAGAGTTCGATCAGGCAGGCGCTGCCAAGCGGAAGGCGGATGCCGATGGCTTCCAGCACCAGCCCCGTGGCGCGAGTCACCCGGCCTTCGTGGCGGTAATGGGAGAGTGATTCGACACGATGGCTGATCTTGCCCAGCACTTGACGCCAATGCTGGTGGTGCTGGGAGACTCCCGACGAGATCGAGGACTCTGTGGCGTCACTCATCATCGGAGCTCTCGCCATCAAGACCCTCGCCATCGAAACCCTCGCCATCGGCACTCTCGTGACCGAGGCCTTTACGACCGTTGTCGTTGTGGCTACCGCTGTGATCGACACCTTCTTGCTTCGAGCCGTCACGGCGGGCGCGGTCATGGCCTGACTCGAGCTCGCTGTCCTGAGATTCAGGCTTTGCCGGTTGGCCGCTCGACGTCGTCTTGCGTTGGCGTCGCTGGTCGAGAATCGCTTTCCACTGGGTGCTCAAGCTGGCATCGAGTCCGCCAGCAGCACTGGTGACATGGCAGCCACCGCGCTCGAGCGAAGGGTCGGCATGACACTCCCAGCCGCTGGCCTCGAGAGAGTCGCCCATGGACGTCGTTACCAGCTCGAGGTCATCCGGATGCAGCCACAGGCGGGGCTTGCCGTTCAGGGTGGTGTCGGCATCGAGCAGCTCGCGCACCACGCTCAGGATATGTTCAGGGTTCGCGGCCAGCGACTCGCCCGCCAGTTGGCGGCCTGTGATCAGCGCCAGCTCGACCAGTTGATCGGCGACTTCGGTATCCAGCGTCGCCAATGCCTGGCGGAAATTGTCGGCCAGCTCGGCAAGGGGGCGCAGCGTCATGTCCAGGCGCTTGTTGAATTCCAGTTCGGCGGCTGCGTTGGCCGCTTCGAGACCTTCCTTGTAACCTGCCTGATAGCCTTGCTCGTGCCCTTCGCTGTAGCCGCTTTCGTAACCCTGTTGCCGGGCCTTTTCGGCGATCGCTCGGCGCGCCTTCTCCTCGGCGTCTTCCCGTTGCCGACGGCGACGCTGCGCTTCAGCGTTTGCGGCGGATTGACCGGGAGCCGGGGACGGGGCGCGCGCGAGCTCTTCCATCTGCCAGCGGTGCCATTCGACACGGTCAGATTCGGTCCGATTGCTGCGATCAGACGTAGCCATCGTCGCCACCCGTCAAGGCGATTTCGCCGGAATCCGCCAGACGCCGTACGACCGCCAGAATCGACTTCTGTTCGTTTTCGACCTGCGATAGACGAACCGGTCCTCGGTTTTCCATGTCTTCGAGCATCAGCTGCGCCGCACGCTGAGACATGTTGCGCGTGAACTTGTCGACCAGTGCTTCTTCGGCACCGCGCAGTGCAATCACCAGAGAGTTGGTTTCGACTTCGCGCAGGATCATCTGGATGCCGCGGTCGTCGATATCCAGCAGGTTCTCGAACAGGAACATCTCGTCGATGATGCGTTGCGCCAAGTCCTCGCTGTGCGCGCGAACCACTTCGATGACCTGTTCTTCCTGAGTGGAGTTCATCAGGTTGAGAATCTCGGCCGCTGTCCTGACCCCGCCCATCTTGCTGCGCTTCAGGTTGGTGCCGTCGAGCATCGAAGTGAGTACCTCGGTCAGTTCCTGCAGCGCTGCCGGCTGTACGCCGCTGAAGGTGGCGATGCGCAGCATGACGTCTTCGCGCAGTTTGTCGCCGAACAGTTCGAGAATATCGGCGGCCTGGGAGCGCTCCAGGTGCACCAGGATCGTGGCGATGATCTGCGGGTGCTCGTCGCGGATCATTTCGGCGACCATCGACGCTTCCATCAGATTCAACGAGTCGATGCCCGACGCCGTATTGCTGGTCTCGAGAATGTCCTCGATCAGGCTGCTGGCGCGTTCGCTGCCCAGTGCCTTGGTCAGAACCGCGCGGATATGATCGCTGGAGTGCAGATTGATGGCCGTAAATTGCTCGGCTTCCTCGTAGAAATCGCGTAATACCGCCGCCATCTCCTGATGAGAGACCTGACCGAGCTTGGCCATTTCCTGGCTGATCTCCTGCACCTCTCGGCTGGAGAGGTACTTGAAGACTTCCGCTGCGCTGTCTTCGTCCAGGGAGAGCAACAGGATGGCGCCGCGTCGAGCGCCAGTCATTTCCACCGTCATGATTTGTCCATCCAGCTTCTGACGACCATGGCGACCAGGCGGGGATCTTCCTGGGCGATTTCACGAACTTCCTTGAGATCCTGCTCGTAGCTCGAGGCGCCGCGACGGCTGCGTTCGCGTCTCGAGCCTTCTACAGGCTCGTCGCTGACGCCGCTGTCACTGACTGCCTGGTAGCTCGCGGCACCGGCGGCTGCCGCCGCGCCGGTGGCGGGTGCCGGTGCCGCCACCGGCGCGGGAGCGGGCTCTGCGGTCTGGCGACGCAGGAGCGGTTTCACCACCTTGAACCACAGGAACAGGGCGACCAGGGCGACGACGAGATACTTCAGTACGCTCTTGCCGAGACTCCAGACTTCCGGCGTCTGCCACCAGGGCAGGGTATCGAAATCCTGTGCATCGATCTGGAACGGGCTGTTGACGACCTCGAGCGCATCGCCGCGAGCCGCCGAGAAGCCCATCGCCTGGCGAACCAGGCCACGAATCTGCTCCATCTCCGTATCGCTCAGCGCGACCTGGGTCGGATTGCCGTCTTCATCCACGCCGTCTCGATAGTTGACGACAATGGCTGCCGACAGGCGCTCGATGTCGCCGCTGTGCTCTTTGACGTGCTCTACGGTACGGTCGACTTCATAGTTGATGGTGCTGTCATGGCGTGCCCGGCCGGTGTCGGTGGTGTCAGCGGTCTCGGTGCCTTGCGTATCCGCGTTCTGGTTGTCGGCATTATCGGCATCGTCGGCCCCATCGGTCTGGGCTTGGGTGCCCTGCGCGTTGATCGGGGAGGCGGCAACGCCCGGCGGCTGATTGCTCAGCGCGCCCGGTACGCCCATGGCGAGATCGCCATTGCTCTGGTACGACGAGCTGGTCTGCTGGCTGCGCACGGCGGCCTCGTTCGGCGCCTGGTTGGGGCCGTAACGCTCTGCGGTCTGCTCTCTTTGGGAGAAGTCGATTTGCGCGGTGACCTGCGCGCGCACGTTCCTGGCGCCGACGATCGGCGCCAGGATCGCCTCGATGCGCTGGGCGTACTGGTCTTCGAGATTGTTGACGTAATCGAGCTGGCTGCCATCCAACTGGTTGGTGTTGCGGTTGGAGCGGCTCAGCAGATCGCCGTTCTGATCGATGACGGTGACGTCATCGATGGCCAGTTGCGGCACGCTGCTGGAGACCATGTGGACGATGGCGTTGACCTGGCCTTCGCCCAGTACCCGACCCGGCTGCAGATCGAGGACGACGGAGGCGGAGGCGGGTTCGCTCTCGCGGACGAAGACGGACGGCTTGGCCATGGCGAGGTGGACACGGGCCCGCTCGACGCTGCCCAGCGTGCCGATGGTACGGGCCAGCTCGCCCTCCAGGGCCCGCTGGTAGTTGACCTGCTCTGCGAACTGGCTGATGCCGAATGCCTGGTCGTCCATCAGCTCGAAGCCGACGCCGCTGGCTTCGGGAAGCCCCTGTTCGGCCAGCCGGAGACGAGTCTGGCGGACCTGGTCGGCCGGGACGAGCAGGGCCTGGCCGCCCTCGCTGAACTCGTAGGGGATGCCCATGGTATCGAGCTGGGTGATGATTCGACCGCCGTCGGCGTCAGTCAGCGTCGAATAGAGAACCCGATATTCCGGGCTGCGAGCCCACAGCAGCAAGGCGATCACGATAGCCACGGCGGCGGCGCCGGCTACGATCAGCGGGATACGGGGGTTCCGCTGCAATCTGTTCAACCAGTCGCGGCCGCCGGAGGTCGTCTCCGAAGCGGCTTGGCGATTCGAATTCCGGGCGGATGCATTGGCTGAATTCTGAGCGTCGTTGGACGACGTGGCCGTGCTCATGTCGGACTCCGCTCATGGCACGTGGTGCGACTCGACAACATAGCAGTAGTCTGCTCCCTGCAACGCGTCTGCTCATCCGTGCCTCGACACGCTCGGAGAGTCAGTCCGACGCGGCCCTGGCCGGGGCGTTAGTTTGATGGCAGCCATTATGTGTCGATGCGTTAATGGCGAAGGTGGGAAAAGCCGATGTTTTCACGCGCATTTACCGCGATAGTGTTTGGCTTGCTATTGATAGGCTGCCAGCGTCGAATCCACCGGCGGTCGTGTCGTCTTTCCACGGGGCGCCGTCATACAGGAAAAACTTCATGAGTGCTCCAGCCATTCAAGCGGCGCTTCAGCAAATGCAGGCTCTCTCGGCTCAGGCGAGCGGACAGGGCATGAGCGCGCAGAGCCCTGCTGCCGAGACTCACGGCAGCTTCGCCGGGGAACTGCAGGCCTCGCTCGGACGAATCAATCAGATGCAGCAGTCCGCCAATCAGCAGGCCATGGCCTTCCAGGCCGGCGATCCCGACGTGGCATTGAACGACGTGATGATCGATTCCCAGAAGGCGAGCGTGGCCTTCGACATGGGCGTCCAGGTACGTAATCGCCTCGTGACCGCGTACAAGGAAATCATGGGGCTGCAGATTTAAGGCGCTTTTCCGGCCTCGTTTTGCGCTTCACCGAAGCTCGGCGGTCGTTTGACCGCCGGGCTTTTCGCGTTCATCAGACACCACGCTTGCGATGCTGGCGCCATGTCTCCACCGAGTAGAATCCGAGCCCGATCCAGATCAGGACGAAGGTGGTCAGTTGGGGCCACGAGAGGGTTTCGTCGAATACCCATAGCGCCAGCAGGAACTGCAGCGTCGGATTGAGATACATCAGAAAGCCGACGGTGGAGAGCGTCAGCCGTCGCGCGGCGCCAGCGAAGGCGAGCAGTGGCAGGGTGGTGACGACGCCACTGATGATCATCAGTGCGGTGGTTTTCGATGTCTCGCCAAAATGGGACTGGCCATGCCAGGCCAGCCACGCCAACGCGGCGAGGCTCAATGGCAGCAGCAGGCTCGTTTCCACCAGCAGACCCGACAGCGCATCCAGGGAAACACGCTTGCGCAACAACCCGTAGGTGCCGAATGTCATGGCCAGCACCAGGCTTATCCAGGGTAGCTTGCCGAGTATCACCAGTTGCAGCAGAACGGCGCCGAGCGCGAGGCCGATCGCCAGCATCTGCCAGCGCCCTAGCCGTTCGCGCAGCACGAGCATCCCTAACGCCACATTGACCAGCGGCGTCATGAAGTAGCCCAGGCTCGCCTCGAGCACGTGGTGGGTTTCCACCGCGTAGATATAGAGCCCCCAGTTCAGCGCGATGAGCAGTGCGCAGCCGAGGCTCCAGCTCAGCCCGCGGACCAGATCGCGCGGGCTTCGAAAGCTGCGGCCCAACACGGCCCAGCGTCTCATCAGCGTGACCACGACGATCAGGAAGGCGCAGGACCAGAGGATGCGCTGGATCAGTACCTCGAACGCGGGCACGCCATCGAACAGCGAAAAGAACAGGGGAAAACAGCCCCACATCGCGTACGCGCCGACGCCGAACACGACACCAAGGCGCGCATCGCTCGCGGAAGCCTGCCGCTCGGGGGCTGCCGTCTCGGTGGTTCGAGGTCGGGAATCATCCATTGCAGGGCTCGACATGATCGACGCTCCATATCTCGGGCCCGTAATCTATCATGACCAACGTCACGCAGGCTGCCCGATGTCGACGGGAAATGTACCGGAATGTCCCGTGTCAGACGAAGGCGGCGATTTCAAAGAGGAAAGCCATGAACGAGTTACGCGTCAGCCTCGTACAGAGCGAGCTGCATTGGGAGGATCCGGCAGCCAATCGACGCCTGCTGGATAGCCGCATGGGGACGCTGGATGGCAGCCGGACCGATCTGATCGTGCTGCCGGAAATGTTCGCCACCGGGTTCACCATGAATGCCGAAGCGATGGCGGAGCCCTTCGACGCCAGCCCGACGCTGGACTGGATGCGCAGCCAGGCGCGGGAGCGAGGCTGCACCATCACCGGGAGCCTGGCGATCGCCGACGGTGGGCGCCGCTACAACCGGCTGATCTGGATGACGCCGGAAGGGGTGATGACCCATTACGACAAGCGTCATCTGTTTCGCATGGGCGATGAGCCCAGGCATTACGCGGCGGGCACCCGGCGCCAGGTGGTCGAGATCAAGGGCGTCCGCATCCTGCTGTCGGTATGTTACGACCTGCGTTTTCCGGTATGGCTGCGTCAGCAACCCGGCGCTGGTCAACCTTCCGAATACGACGCGCTGCTGTGCGTCGCCAACTGGCCGGCGCCGCGCAGACATCCGTGGCGAACGCTGCTGCAGGCGCGCGCCATCGAGAATCTGAGCTACGTGATCGGCGTCAACCGGGTGGGAGAGGATGGCAACGGGCTGCCTTACGCCGGCGACTCCATGGTGGTGGACTTCAAGGGCGAGCCGCTGGCCGATCATCCGCCGGGCGAGGCGTTCGTCGAAACCGTCACGATTTCCAGCGATGCGTTAAAGACATTTCGCGACAAGTTCCCGGCGTGGCAAGATGCCGACACTTTTCACTGGGGTGACTGACCTTTTCACTGGGATGACTGACAATGCGGTTGGATCGATTTCTTAGCGAGGCCACGGAACTCACGCGCAGCCAGGCCAAGCGTGCACTGCGCCAGTTCGAGGTCAGCGTCGACGGCGAAGTGACGCGAGACGCTTCGTATCAGGTTTCCGACGACCAGGTGGTGCGTTGGCAGGGCGACATACTGGAACGGGTCGGCTGGAGATATTTGATGATGCACAAGCCAGTAGGTGTCGAGTGCTCCCTGCGCCCGACGCATCATCCCTCAGTGCTGAGTTTGATCGATATCCCGCAGATCGAGCGGGTGCATCCGGTAGGGCGGCTGGATCTCGATACTTCGGGACTGCTGCTGATCAGCGACGATGGCAAGTGGACGCACCGCGTGACCTCGCCGAACCGCGCCTGTGTGAAGCGCTATCGGGCGACATTGGGTGAACCTCTGATAGCGGGCGAGGCTGAGCGCATCGCGGAACAGTTTGCCGAGGGCGTCGAGTTGAACGGTGACGACAGGCCGACCCGGCCGGCCACCTTCGAAGCCGTGGGTGATACCGAAGTGCTGATCGGCGTCACCGAAGGCCGCTACCACCTGGTCCGGCGCATGCTGACGGCGGTCGGTCATACGGTCGAGACGCTGCACCGTGAAGCGATCGGGCCGCTGGAGCTCGACCCGGATCTCGAACCCGGCGAATGTCGCTATCTGCGCCCGGAAGAGATAGCCGCGTTCTGAATGCCTTCCAGCGGGAAGCGGGAGCGCGGGCTTCAATTTTTATACCGTTATCTTGTTTTGGAAAAACACCTTCAGGCTACCTCGAATTCGTCATCAAGGCGGGGAGAGGGAGGAAGCGTCGATCAGCGCTCGTGTGTAAGCCGATTGCGGGTTTTCGAGCAGCCCCTCGCACTCTCCCTGTTCGACGACTTTGCCGTCCTTCAGCACCAGTATGTTGTGCGCCATCGCCCTGACCACGGCGAGGTCGTGGCTGATGAACAGATAAGCGAGGCCGTGTCTGGCCTGAACATTTCGCAGCAGCTCGATCAGTTGCTTCTGCACCGTGCGATCGAGGGCCGAGGTCGGTTCGTCGAGGACCAGCAGACTCGGCTTGAGGATCAGGGCGCGGGCGATGGCGATACGCTGGCGCTGGCCGCCGGAGAACTCGTGAGGGTAGCGGTCGCCGCAGTCTGGCGGCAGGTCGACGTCGCGGAGCGCTTCGGCAATGCGCTCGGCCACGGTCGATTCGTCGAGCTCGGGATGATGGAAACGCAGCCCCTCGCTGATGATATCGGCAACCGGCATGCGCGGTGACAGCGAGCCGTAGGGGTCCTGGAACACGATCTGGAACCCGCGTCGCTGGCGCCTGAGCGCATCGCCGCTCAAGGTATCGAGCCGCTGTCCGGCGAAGCGGATCTCGCCGCTGGCGGGCAGCAGCCGGATCAGGGCCGAGGCCAGCGTTGTCTTGCCGGAGCCGGATTCACCGACGATGCCGAGTGTTTCCCCTTTGCGGAGTTGCAGCGACAACGGCTCGACGGCGACGAAAGCCGGAGGGCGCGGCCGCAGGAAGGGCTTGGGTCGGGGAAACGCCACGCTGACGCGATCGGCGGCCAGCAGCGGTGTTTCGCCGTCCTGTTCCGGAGGCGTCGGCCGACCGCTGGGAATGGCATCGATCAGTTGTCGCGTGTAGGCGGCCTGCGGCGTGTCGAAGACGACGGGCGTGGGGCCGGTCTCCACGCGCTCGCCACGACGCATGACGACGACCCGGTCGGCATGGCGACGTACCAGGTTGAGATCGTGGCTGATCAGCAGCAGGCCCATGTCGTGACGATCCCGCAGGTCGTCCAGCAGCGCCAGAATCTCCTGTTGAACCGTCACGTCCAGCGCCGTGGTGGGCTCGTCGGCGATCAGTAGTTTCGGGTCGTTGGCGATCGCCATGGCGATCATCACCCGCTGGCGCTGCCCGCCGGAGAGCTGATGGGGCCAGGCCGAAATCAGCTCCTCGACCCGGGGCAGCCTGACCTGTTTCAACAGTTCCTTGATGCGGCGTCTGGCGGCTTCGCCTCGAAGCCCTTGGTGCAGGCGCAGCGTTTCTCCCAGCTGCTTGCCGACGCTATGCAACGGATTCAGCGACGTCATCGGCTCCTGGAAGATGAAACCGATCTGCCCGCCGCGCAGCGCGTTCCATTGGCGAGGCGAGAGATGGCCGATATCGCGGCCGTCGAAATAGCGCTCTCCCTGGATGTCGGTGCCCGCCGGCAGCAGGCCCAGCGCCCCCAGCGCGCTGACCGACTTGCCCGACCCCGACTCCCCGACCACGGCGACGGTTTCTCCTCGATCGACATGCAAATCCAGCGCGGTTACTGCCGCCTGGGCGCCGAAGCGGATGGTCAGTTGGCGCAGTTCGAACAGTCGCTTGTCGCTCATGGCAGGCTTTCCTGACGCGGGCTATCGAGTGGGGCGGCAGGTCGATCGACCCGGCTCGCGGTGAGGATATGGCGTGGATCGAACGCGTCGCGCAGCCCCTCGCCGATGAATACCAGTAGCGACAGCATTACGCTCAGGGTGACGAAAGCGGTCACGCCGAGCCAGGGCGCCTGCAGGTTGTTCTTGCCCTGGGCGACCAGTTCGCCCAGCGACGGCGAGCCCGGTGGCAGCCCGAAGCCGAGGAAATCCAGTGCCGTCAGCGTCGTGATGGCGCCGGTGAACAGAAACGGGATGAAGGTCAGCGTGGCGACCATCGCGTTGGGGAGCACGTGTCGGCGCATGATCAGATGCGAGGGTAGCCCCATGGCGCGCGCGGCTCTCACGTACTCGAGATTCCTGGCGCGGAGGAACTCGGCGCGAACGATATCGACCAGGCCCAGCCACGAGAACAGCAGCATGATGCCCAGCAGCCACCAGATGTTGGGTTCGACCAGGCTGGCCAGGATGATCAGCAGGAACAGGACCGGCAATCCCGACCAGATTTCGATCAGGCGCTGGCCGATCAGGTCGATCTTGCCGCCGAAGTAGCCTTGAATGCCGCCGATCACCACGCCGAGGAAGATCGAGCCGATGGTGAGCGCCAGGGCGAAGGCCACCGACAGCCGAAATCCGTAGAGAACGCGGGCGAAGACGTCGCGGCCCTGGTCGTCGGTCCCCAGCCAGTGGCGGCTGCCGGGCGGCGAAGGCACCGGCCCCTGCACGTCGCGGTCCAGCGTCTGGTAGGAAAACGGCACCGGCGGCCACAGCATCCAGCCATTGTCGGCGATCTGCTCGTAGACGACGGGGTCGCGATAGTCTGCGGTCGTCGGCAGGAAACCGCCGAACTCGGTTTCGGGATAGTCCACCAGCAGCGGCACGTACCAATGGCCGTCGTACTGCATCACGATCGGCTTGTCGTTGGCGACCAGCTCGGCGCCCAGGCTGACGATGAACAGCAACCCGAAGATCCAGAGCGACCAGACGGCACGTCGGTTGCCGCGAAAGACCTGAAGGCGACGCTGAGTGATTGGCGACAAGCGCCGGCGATGGCTCGATGTCATCACGACTCCCGGGTGCCGAAATCGATGCGTGGGTCGACCCAGACGTAGGTCAGATCCGAGATCAGCTTGAGTACCAGCCCGATCAGGGTATAGAGGTAGAGCGTGCCGAAGATCAGCGGGTAGTCGCGCTGCATGACGGCCTCGAACCCCAGCAGGCCAAGGCCGTTGAGCGAGAAGATCACCTCGATCAGCAGCGAGCCGGTGAACAGGATGCCGATCAGCGCCGAGGGCAGGCCGGCGATGATGATCAGCATGGCGTTACGGAACACGTGGCCGTAGAGCACGCGCCGATCCGAGGCGCCCTTGGCGCGAGCCGTCAGCACGTACTGCTTGTGAATCTCGTCGAGAAAGCTGTTCTTGGTCAGCATGGTGAGGGTGGCGAAGCTGCCGATGGCCGAGGCGAGGACCGGCAGCGTGATGTGCCAGAAGTAATCCTGGATCTTGCCGAGCAGCGACAGCTCGCTGAAGTTGGAGGACGTCAGCCCGCGCAGCGGGAACCAGTTCAAGTAACTGCCGCCGGCAAAGACCACGATCAGCAGAATCGCGAACAGGAAGCCGGGGATCGCGTAGCCGACCACCACCGCGCCCGACGACCAGACATCGAAGGCGCTGCCGTGGCGCAGGGCCTTGCGAATGCCCAGCGGGATCGAGATGAGATAGACCAGCAGTGTCGTCCATAGCCCCAGCGAAATCGACACCGGCAGCCGATCCAGTACCAGGTCCAGCACCGGCTGCCCCCGGAACAAACTCTCGCCCAGATCGAACGTGGCATAGTCCTTGAGCATCAGGCCGAAGCGTTCCCAGGCCGGCTTGTCGAAGCCGTACTCTTCGGTCAGTTGTTGACGCAGTTCCTCGTTGACACCGGCAAGGCGCTGCGCGCTGCCGCCATTATTGCCGTCGCCGCCACCGCTTTCGAGACCGGTGCTGGCATTGCTGTTCAAACCTTCGAAGCGGGCCATCATCTGGTCGATCGGTCCGCCGGGGGCGGCCTGCACGATGATGAAGTTGAGCAGCAGAATCCCCAGCAGGGTGGGAATCATCAGCAGCAGGCGACGAACGATATAGCTGGCCATGGCGGGCAATCACTCCTGGCCGCGCTGGCGCGCGGTGATGGCCTGGGCGCGGTCGGGATCGACCCACCACACCGTGAAATCGGGCGTATAGCGCGGGAACGGCCGAGGGTAGTCGAACTTGTCCCAGACGGCGACGCGAGTGCCGTCGAAATTCCATTGCGGCACCACATAGAAGCCCCACCGCAGAACCCGGTCGAGTGCCCGGGAGGCGGCATCCAGCGTCTCGCGATCGTCCGCCTGGATCAGTTCATTGACCAGAGCGTCCACTACCGGGTCCCGCACGCCCGCCAGGTTGCGGCTCTGGGGGACGTCGGCATAGTCGCTGGTCCAGAAGTCGCGCTGCTCGTTACCGGGATTGGCCGATTGCGGAAAACTGCCGACGATCATGTCGAACTGGAAATGGCGCAGGCGGTCGAGGTACTGGTTGACGTCGACCACGCGGATCTTGCTCTGGATGCCGAGCCGCTCCAGATTGCGTATGAACGGCTGGGTGATGCGCTCCCACTGGCTGTCGTAGAGCAAAAACTCCAGCGTGAAAGGCTGGCCCGTCTCGAGGTTCACCAGTCTGCCGTCGCGGACGTCGTAGCCGGCCTCGCGCAGCAGTTCGAGCGCCTGACGCAGGCGCGGACGCAACGCCTCGGGGCGGGACATCGGCAGGGGCTGGTCGAATACCGCGGCGGGCAGCTGGTCGCGATGGGGTGCGAGCAAGTCAAGCTCGCCGTCGCTGGGTAACCCGGTTGCGGCCATCTCGGAATTCTGGAAAAAGCTCTCGGTGCGCTGATAGGCCCCGTAGAAGAGATGTTGGTTGAGCCAGTCGAAATCGAACGCCAGCCCCAGCGCCCGGCGTACACGAGGGTCCGATAGTTTGTCGCGGCGCGTATTGAACACGTAGCCCTGCATTCCTGCCGGCTGGCCATCCGGCACGATTACCCGCTGGATCGCGCCGTCCTCGACGGCCGGCGTATCGTAGGCGGTCGCCCAGTTCTTGGCGCTGCTTTCGATGCGCATGTCCAGCGCGCCGGCGAGAAACGCCTCCAGCGCCACCGATTGATCGCGGAAGTAGTCGTAGACCAGCCGATCGATATTGTAGCGCCCGCGATTGAGCGGCAGATCCCGCCCCCAGTAGTCGTCGACGCGCCGATAGACGATACGCCGGCCGGGGTCGACTTCGTCGATCTCGTAGGGACCGGAGCCCAGGAGCTTGTCGAGGGTCGGTTTGGTGAAGTCCTTGTCTTGCCAGTAGTGTTTGGGCAGTACGGGCAACTGCCCCAGGATCAGCGGCAGTTCCCGCGACTGGTTGTTGGAAAAGGTGAAGCGCACAGTGCGTTCGCTGAGTACCGAAGCCGATTCGACACTGGCGTAGTAGGCGCGATAGAAGGGCGAGCCCTTGTCGCGGAGCAGCCGGAAGCTGAACGCGACATCCTCGGCGGTGACCGGCGTGCCGTCGTGGAAGCGCGCCTCGGGCCGGAGATCGATTTCCATCCAGTGACGGTCGGGATCGAGCCGGATGCCGCCGGCCAGCAGCCCGTACATGGTGAAAGGTTCGTCGGCGCTGGATTCCATCAGCGTGTCGTAGATCTGGTTGAGGCCGTCGGCAGGCGTGCCCTGGATGATGAAGGGATTGGTGGAGTCGAAGCTGCCGTTGGCTGCACGGCGCAGCGTCCCGCCCTTGGGGGCGGCGGGGTTGGCGTAGGGCAGGTGGTCGAAGTCGGCGGGCAGCGCCGGATCGTCATAGAGCGCGATGGCATGCACGGTAGGTACGCCAGCGCTCTGCCCCGGCGTTTCTGTCGGCTGGGCGCTGACCGGCGCCGACAGCAGTATGGTCAGCGCCAGCGCGGCAGCAGCCAGGAGCCATCGGAATCCAGCCATCTTCGATATCCTTCATCTCGGTGCGAGCGCCCGTGTGGGCGCCAGACGTGGTGAATCGTTGTACCGCTAAACGCTGCCCTGTCAAAGCGCGATCAAGGGAAAAACGCTATCGATGATCGCCGTTCTGCGCCAATGTCGTGGCGGGCACGGAAAGCGTCTGCCCGATACGGATGATGCTCCCCTCGAGGCCGTTTTCCTGACGGATCTCGTTGACGCTGGCGCCGAAGCGCGCGGCAATGGCCGAGAGGGTATCGCCGCGACGAACTACATAGCGGTTGAGCACTGTGCGTTCCGCAGTGGGCAGCGTCGCCAGGTTGGCGAGAAAACGCTGCTTTGCTGCCGCCGGTACCAGCAGGCTGGCGTCGTCGCGCGGGCGCGTCGAGGCCCGCTTGAAGCCGGGGTTCAGATCGCGCAGCGTCTGCGGGTCGACGCCGGCGAGGTCCGCTGCCATCGACAGCGTCAGCGGACCGCCGGTATCGACCTGGGCGAACTGGGTCTTGTCGGGAATCGAGGGCAGCGCTACACCGTACTGCTCCGGCTCGGCGATTACTGCCGATAGCGCCAGCAGACGCGGAATGTACGCCATGGTCTCCGCAGGCAGGCGCAGATGCCAGTAGTCGATCGGGTCACCGCGATTGGCCGCGGCGTTCCGAGCGGCATTCACGGTGCCGGCGCCCGCATTGTAGGCGGCCAGCGCCAGCAGCATGTCACCGTCATACCAGCGGTCGGCCTGCTGCTTGATATAGTTCATGGCGGCGTCGGTGGCGGCGACCACGTCGTGGCGGCCGTCGTACCAGGCCGTGCGCGACAGGCCCATGGCATCACCGGTGCCAGGCATGAACTGCCACAGGCCCGCTGCCCCGCCCGGATTGGTGGCCGTCGGGTCGTAGCCGCTTTCGATGAAGGGCAGTAGCGCGATCTCGCTGGGCAGCTGATGGGCCTCCAGTCGCCGGGTGACCCAGCGAAGCCAGGGCTTGGCCTGTTCCGCCACTTGCTCAACGTGTTGCGGGTGCTCGCGATACCACGCCAGCCACTCGGCCACGCGGGGGTTGGCCGTCTCGTGGGACATCCGGAACCCTTTGCGCAGGCGGTTCCAGACATCGGGCGCTCGACGCTCCTGGAGCACCAGCGAAGACCAGAAGGTACGTTGTGAAGCGCCGCTTGCGGCCTCCGGCGCCGTTTTTGCCATGGCGGTCACGGGAAGCGCGGACAGCAGCAGGCTACCGGCGAGGCCGACGAAGACATGGCAGCGCCTCGGTGGGAAATTCATTCGTTCAAGATCCTTGGTAACACGGTCACCGCAGTGGTCAGGTCGACAGCGAATCACGTCGTCTCGCTCTGCGATGCTAGAAACGATCCTTCCATGCGCGCAGCGTGGCAAAGGCGGCCATGCTGTCATCGACGGGCCCTTGCTCATGCAATGTCTCGCGCAGGCCTGGCTCGTCGACGCGCAGGAACGGGTTGATCTGGCGTTCGCGGCCCAGCGTGGTCGGCAGCGTGGGCCGATCCAGGTCGCGAGCGGTCTGGCACTCGCGCCGGTAGGCGTCGCGAGCGGCGTTGTCGGGCTCGGCGGCGGCGGCGAAAGCCAGGTTGGCGAGGGTGTATTCGTGGGCGGCAAACACCAGGGTGTCTTCCGGCAGTGCGTCGAGTTTCGCCAGCGAGTCCCGCATCTGCTCGGGAGTACCTTCGAACAAGCGCCCGCAACCGCCGGAGAAGAGCGTATCACCGGCAAACAAAAGCCCTGGTGTGCCGGGCGCATGGAAGGCGATATGATCCAGAGTGTGGCCGGGGACGGCGTAGACTTCGAAGCGGCGCCCCAGCACGCGACATTCGTCACCTTCGCCGACGCGATGGTCAATGCCGGAGATGGCGTCGTTGGCGGGGCCGTAGACCGTGGGAGCGTAGCGCTCGATCAGCGCCTGCAACCCGCCCGTGTGATCCTGATGGTGGTGGGTGATCAGGATGGTGTCGAGCGTCAGATTTTCCTGTTCCAGCCAGGCTATGACGGGTTTGGCATCACCGGGGTCGACGACAGCGACGCGCTCCTGCGAGTCCTGGCGCAGCAGCCAGATGTAGTTGTCCTGGAACGCGGGAATCGGCTTCACGGTCAACATGTGGCATTCTTCTCCGGCAGGTTCGTCTGTGGATTCGGGTATCGAGGGTCGAGCCGTTGGTCTGACCCCGTGCAGCACGCGCGGGTTCCCGCAAGCCTTCACGCCGTCAGGTTCAGCGGCGAGCTGCCGTCCAAAAAGCGATAACCTTGGGGAGTAAAGCCGTCCGTGTCAATCTCGCCGCCGGATCAAAGCCTGCAGGCAGCCGTCCGCCAGGGACGCCGGTTCTGGGCATCGCCGCCCGGACAGGCGTTGTGGCGCGCCGAGCGCGCCTGTCTCGGGCCGCATTGCGAGCAGCATCGCGGCATGGTGAGCCTGCAACTGGGCATGGCGCCGCTGATGAGCGACATGTGTCCGATTCGCCATTCGCTCGATTGGGCGCCTTCCACCGAACTCGTTCGCACCGAGAACTGTCTGGTCTGCCTGCCCGGCAGCCTGCCGCTCGCCGACGATAGTGTCGATCTGGTGTTGCTGCATCACCTGCTGGAGGCTGTGGACCAACCTCACCACGTTCTGCAGGAAGCGGCTCGCGTGACGCGTGGCGACGGTCGTCTGGTGATATTCGGCTGGCATCCCTTCGGGCCGACCGGCCTGCGCCGGCGCTATCACCCCGCGCCGTGGCAGCACCAGTGGCGAACGCCAGCGCGCCTGCGGGACTGGCTGACGTTTGTCGACTTCGAGATCGAGCGGGTAGACTATTGCGGTTTCCGGTTACCCGGCCGCGCGCTGGGCAGCGACCGTCTGGAGACGCTCGGGCGCCGCTACAACCTGCCGCTGTCCTCGGCCTATCTGGTGGTAGCAAGCCGGCGCAGTATTCCCGTCCAGCCGATCAAGTTGCGCGACCCGGTGCTCGGTGGCGGCAAGTCCGGCGCCTGGCTGGGGCTGGCCAGGGAGACCCGGCCGACCGGTCATCACGGTTGCCAAAAATCGCATCGCACGCCGATTCATGCCGCAGGCCGCATGGCGGTCGACGCTGCGGCGCCGCTGGCGCCGGGAACGGCAGGCGAGTCGTGTCGCTCGTCGAAACGTGAGTCTCTCGTCGAAACGTGACCATGCCGAGCGCCAGGATGAAGCACCCGCTAGATCTCCGCAGACGACTGCCTGAGCTCCACGACCGCCTGACATCATAGACAGCCGTCATCACCAGAAGACCAGAAGCGTCATCGCCAGAAGTGTCATCACCAGAAGCGTTATCACCAGAAGAGAGTACGTCTTGCCAGCTCCGAATTCCGAATCGCCGACGATGCCCGCCGTGACCATCTATACCGACGGAGGTTGCCGCGGCAATCCCGGCCCCGGCGGCTGGGGGGCGTTGCTGGTCTCCGGTCGACACGAGAAGCCGATGAAGGGCGGCGAGGCCGAAACCACCAACAATCGCATGGAGCTGATGGCGGCGATCCAGGCCCTGCGTGCGCTGGACCGGCCCTGTCGCGTCGCGCTGTGGACGGACTCCCAGTACGTTCGCAAGGGCATCACCGAATGGATACACGGCTGGCAGAAACGTGGCTGGAAGACCGCGGCCAAGCAGCCGGTCAAGAATGCGGAACTCTGGCGGGAACTGCTTGCCGAAACCCACCGCCACGCCATCGAGTGGCACTGGGTCAAGGGCCACAGCGGCCATGAGGGAAACGAGGCCGCCGATCGGCTGGTCAACGAGGCGATCGACGAAGTCATCGCAAAGCGTCGGTCTTCGGCACGATAATCTGGTCTTTCATGCAGCGGTCCGAACACCAGAAGTCGTGATCCTGTCGTCAAAACACGAATGACTGCCGCCAGGCACAAGCGAGGAAAACGTATGCGCCAAATCGTCATGGATACGGAAACGACCGGTATCGACCCGCGAGAAGGCCATCGCATCATTGAGATCGGCGGCATCGAACTGATCAATCGCCGTTTTACCGGGCGCACCTATCATCAGTACGTCAATCCGGAGCGGGATATCGAGGCGGAAGCCGTCGAGATCCACGGCATCACCAACGAACGAGTCGCCAACGAGCCCGTGTTTGCCCAGATCGCCGACGAGCTGTGGGAATTCATGCGCGGCGCGCAGCTGGTCATTCACAATGCGCCGTTCGATGTCGGCTTCTTCGATCACGAGTTCAAACTGCTGAAGGCGGTGCGTGGCGAGCCGGTGCTCGGCCCCGTGGCCGAGCATTGCAGCGTGCTGGATACGCTGAAGATGGCTCGGAAGATGCATCCGGGGCAGCGCAACAGTCTCGATGCACTGTGCAAGCGTTACGATATCGACAACGGCCAGCGCGTACTGCACGGGGCGCTGTTGGACTCCGAGATCCTGGCTGAGGTCTACCTGGCCATGACCGGGGGGCAGACCGCATTGTCGCTCGCCGGTAACGACGACGGTGATGACCGCGCGCCCGGCGCTGCCAGCGGCATGCGTCGGGTCGAACGAAACGGCGTGCCGCTGGCGGTGCTCAAGCCGAGCGAAGCCGAGTGGCAGGCTCACCAGCAGCGGCTCGAGCAAATCCGCCAATCGGCCGGGCAGTGCCAATGGGATGCCCTGGAAATGCCGGAGACCCAACACTGATGCTACACCGCGAGATACCGCCGATGGATATCGTCGGCGGCTGGTTGCTGCGCATGGGCGAGAGCGGGGTTGCGCGGGCTGAATCCGGCAGCATGCTCGTCTATTGCGAACGATGGCCTGAACAGGCGCTGCGGCTGGGATACTGGCACGGCGAGCCGGTGGCCGTGGTGGTCGAGACAGACGGCGAAGACTGGCCGCCGTTTCGCGACTGGCTGGCACAGGCGTCGGCCTCGGAAAGTGAGCTGCTGGCGACCGCGCTGCAGGTGACACGGTGGGAGCGGGATCATCGCTTCTGCGGCCGTTGCGGTCACGCCACGCGGCGGCTGTCCCACGAGTTTGCCATGCAGTGCGACAACTGCGGCCTGCGCGGTTATCCCCGTATTTCGCCTTGCATCATCACGCTGGTGACGCACGGCAGGGACATGCTGCTGGCGCGAAGCCCACGATTTCCACCGCAGCGCTACTCGACGCTGGCGGGTTTCATCGAACCTGGAGAGTCGGTGGAAGCGGCCGTGCGGCGGGAAGTGATGGAAGAGGTGGGCGTCGAGGTGGGGCGGGTGAGTTTCTTCAAGAGCCAGTCCTGGCCGTTCCCGCATTCGTTGATGATGGGGTTCTTCGCCGAGGCGGCCAGTCGTCGAATACGGATCGACGGCGAGGAAATCGTCGACGCGGCCTGGTTCACCCCGGAAAAACTGCCTCAACTGCCGCCAACCTATTCGATTTCACGGCAGTTGATCGAGACACATCGCGGGGCGGTCGCCATACGCTGAACGTATCGGTTCAGACGGTGGATTTTCCGAACAGCTTGGGGAGCCGGCTGGCAAGGCCGATGTCTCCCTTGACCTTCACCTTGCCGGTCAGCAGCGCCTGCATGGCGTTGAGTTCCTTTCTCACCAGCTTCATGAGCGTGGTGGTATCGCTCGAGATGGTGACGCTGGGCTCGGGATGGCGCCCCGGCTGGATGTCGAGCGAGCCATGATCGATCGTCATGTGGTAGTCGTCGACATCGTCGAGATCGAACTGATAGACGGCCGAAACCGTCTCGGCAGCCTCGGTATCGAACCGGGCACGAAGTTTGGCGATCAACTGGTCGTCATCCATGATGATGTCTCCTGTAACAGAAGCGCTAAGCAAATCATCGCCGGTATTGCCATGCAAGCGGTGGAAGCGGGGAAGGCGATTTTCTTCGATGCCTCTGTCGAGAACGGTGAATGTTTCGAACCCTGCGAATCTCGATCCAGCAGCGACGGTAATTTGAACGGAAAGTGAACGGCCGGGCCGTGAATGGTTAGAACGATGAACGGCCAGGATCATGACTGGCTAGAACAAGGAGTATGACGTGATCGAATGGTTGGCCGACTACGGTCTCTTTCTCGCCAAGACGGCGACACTGGTGATCGCCCTCGGTGTGATTCTGATGCTGATCGCCCTCGGGCGTCGCAAGGGGCAGGGCAGCGCCGGATCGACGCTGAAAGTCGTCGAACTGGACGAGCGTTTTCAGCGTCGGCGTCGTCAGCTGCATCTGGCGGCGGTGCCCAAGGCAGGCCGACGCCAGTTGGCCAAGCAGTTGCGGAAGTCTTCCAAACTGGCCCACAAGCAGGAGGCGAAACGCGAGGCCGAGCGTGTCTGGGTGCTCGATTTCGAGGGTGACCTGAAAGCTTCCGGAACGCCGGCGTTGGCCGAGCTGGTATCGCTGCTGCTGGAAGAGATCAGGAGCGGAGACGAGATCGTGTTGCGTCTGCAGTCCGGCGGTGGCCTGGTGCACAGCTACGGCCTCGCCGCGGCGCAGCTGGATCGCCTTCGTGATGCTGGTGCCCGCCTGACCGTATGCGTGGACAAGGTCGCGGCCAGCGGCGGCTACATGATGGCGTGTTGTGCCAACCACGTGATTGCCGCCCCGTTCGCGGTCATCGGCTCGATCGGCGTCGTGGCGCAGATACCCAATGTCCATCGGCTGCTCAAGAAGCACGATGTGGATGTCGAGCTGCTGACCGCCGGGCGCTACAAGCGCACGTTGACGGTGCTGGGCGAAAACAGCGAAGAGGGGCGTGCCAAGTTTCTCGAGGATCTCGAGTCCACCCACGACCTCTTCAAGCATTACGTGGCCCAGCGGCGGCCCAACCTGGATATCGAGGCCGTCGCGACAGGGGAGATCTGGTATGGCAGCGAGGCGCTCGACGCCGGCCTGATCGATGCAGTGGGAACCAGTGACGCCTATCTGCTGGAAAAGCAGCGCCAGCAGGCACGCGTGCTCAATGTGGCGCTGGCATCACGTTCTGGCCTGATAAGCAAACTGGGTAAAGGCATGGAGAGCGGTCTGGAAAGAAGCGTGGACCATATTCTCCAGCGGGTCGAGGATCTGCGCTGGCAGCGCCGCTGACCCGCTCGGCACCGCCCGGCAATAGGCAAGCCGGGCGAAAGCGGCTCAGGCGATATCCAGTTTGCCGAGCGTCTGGATCAGGCGCTCGGCGACGTCGCCGTGGAGCGAGTAGTAGATCACCTGCGAGCTGCGGCGGGTCGTTACCAGGCCTTCCTGGCGCAGAACGGCAAGATGCTGTGATAGCGCCGATTGGCTCAGCGTCATTTCTCTATTGATCTGACTAACGGAATGCTCACCCTGCATCAGCAGGCAAAGAATACGCAATCGGCTCTCATTGGCGATCGCTTTGAGAGTCGCAGTGGCAGGACCGATCTGGTGGTCGCCGAGTGGGGTAATCATTGTCGTCATCGTGAAATTCCGCGTGCGCGTTGGCGGATCGCCTACACTGAACCCGCTGTTCAGTCATTGCTGATATTAGCGTGATGTAACTGAACGTTACAATGCTTTTTGGCGCGTATCTCCCGGGCGGCTGGTGATCGCAGTCGGGAGTCCCTATAATCGGCGCCCGCTTCAAGCCATCCGGCCACCATCGCCATTCAGAGGGTTCCCTAACCCCTCGGCCAACTCCGGTAATAGCTCTTTGAAAATGAGAGCTACGGCAAACGAAAAAGGTCTCTCATGTTGACACTCGACAATCGACAACGCCGACTCGCCCTGCTGTGGCTGGTCAGCTTCCACGTGCTGGTGATTACTGCCAGCAACTATCTGGTCCAGCTGCCGTTCACCCTATGGGGGCTCCATACCACCTGGGGGGCGTTCAGCTTTCCGTTCATTTTCCTGGCCACCGACCTGACGGTCCGATTGTTCGGCAAGGCGCCGGCAAGAAGGATCATCGCCAGGGTCATGGTGCCCGCGCTATTGATCTCCTATGCCGTGTCGGTGCTGTTTCAGCAGGGCCGGTTTCAGGGAGTGGAGGCGCTGGCCCAGTGGAACCTGTTCGTCGGTCGAATCGCGCTGGCCAGTTTCATGGCTTACGTGCTGGGCCAGCTGCTCGACATTCACGTGTTCGACCGGCTGCGCCGGCTCCGCGCCTGGTGGGTCGCGCCGACGCTCTCCACGATTCTCGGCAACCTGGCGGATACCTTCGCGTTCTTCGCCATCGCCTTCTGGCAGGGCCCCGATCCGTTCATGCGTGAGCACTGGGTGGAGATCGCCTGGTTCGACTACGCGGTGAAGCTGTCGATCAGTCTGATCTTCTTCCTGCCGCTGTACGGCGTTCTGCTGGCCTACCTGGGGCGTCGCCTGCTGGCCCAGGGAGATCGATTCAATCTGCCCGGCGTGTCGCGCCAGCGGGGATAGCCGTCGCCGATTGTCGCCGCGCAACGCCGTCTATCGGGCGCTGGCGGTGTCGCCTGCGTGGAGGCGGAGCCGAACCCCGGGTTTTGTTATCCTTGACCGAGCTGGCGGCTTCTCGAGCCGTCGAACCGGATTTCAGGAGGGATGACGTTGCAACTTCACTGTATCGATACCGGCGTCGCGGAGAGCGGCGATACCGCGATTCCGCTGGTCGTGCTGCACGGGCTGTTCGGTAGCGCCGACAACTGGCGCTCCCACATCAAGCAGTGGCAGGTCGATCGACGCGTGATCGCCGTCGACCTGCGTAATCATGGCCGCTCGCCTCACGTCGAGGGGATGCGATACGCGGCGATGGCGTCCGATGTCGTCGCGTTGCTGGACGAGCTCGATGTCGAACGCTTCGACCTGCTGGGGCATTCGATGGGCGGCAAGGTCGCGATGACGCTGGCACGGCTTCATTCCGCGCGGGTGGCGCATCTGATCGTCGCCGACATCGCGCCGGTGGCGTACGAGCACGGCCACGACGAGATCTTCGCGGCGATGCGTCGGGTCGAGACGGGGCAGCCGACATCCCGTCGCGAAGCCGCGGCGATAATGGAAGAAGAGATCGAGAGCGCGCCCACGCGTCAGTTTCTGGCGACCAATCTGGTGCGCGACGACGATGGCGTCATGCGCTGGCGGGTCGGGCTCGACGAGATCGGCGCGGGGTACGAGGACATCATCGCACCGCCCGATGGCGATCAGCCCTTCGAAGGTCCGGCCTTGCTGATTCGTGGCGGTGATTCCCACTATGTGCGGGATCGTCATCGCGACGCGGTCGCCGCGGTCATGCCCAACGTCGAATGGCAGACCCTGGAAGGCGCCGGTCACTGGCTGCACGCCGAACAGCCGGAGGCGTTCCGGGAGGCCGTGAATCGCTTCATCACCGGCTTCTAAGCTCTGTCTGAAAATCGACGAGCGATAGCCAGACAAGGCGCAACGACCGTAGGCGGTAACAGCCGAAGGCTGGCCCGAAGGGTAAGCGTAGCGATTCGACGTCATGTCGGCTCGGCGTTATAAGGGGTCGATTCCGCCATCGATCGGGATCGGCTCGATACCTGCGTCATCGGACGAGATGAAACGATTGAGGATACGATAGGTATCGATATCGAAACCGCGAGTGTCAGGCAAGGTGTCCAGATCATCGAGTCGTTCGACACTGCCTTGATAGTGCCAGTGATCGACGATGTGCAGGCCGACCTCGCCCTGCCGGTCGCTTTCCCTGAAAGCGACGCGGCCGGGCCAGGGCCAGTTCTCGATGCGCAGTTTCTCCATGGCATTCCGCGCTCGCTGGGTATGCGCTTCCAGGCTTTCCATCCCGCAGCAGGCGCCGAGGCAGCGGCCGATCTGATAGCCGAAGCAGCGTCCCTGTCCGGTTTCCAGTCCCAGTACGCGCAGACACAGCGATTCGTCGTTGGCGATGTCCCGGAGCGTCAGCTGGGCATCGCGGCGATTGCGAAACAGGCCATAGAACCGTGCCCGAGCCGTCACTACCCACTGGCCGTCGGTGAGCGTCGGACGATCGTCGCCGTCGGGCCAGTTCCAGCTCACCATGCGTACACGCTTGCGTAGCTGCCGGTTGTAGAGCGGCACCCAGCGCTTGATCAGGTCGGCCTCCAGCAACTGGGCGCCAAGATCGCCGCTGGTTCTCATCCACGCGATACGCCGGGTCTGCGTCATCATCTGCTCATGGCGTCGGGAGACCGGCTGCTGCACATGACTGCGAACGCGGCTGCGCACGTTGACGCTCTTGCCGACGTACAGCGGCAGTTCATTCTGACCGAAGAAGACGTAGACCCCGGGTCGCGCCGGCAACGCCCCCAGTTCGTCGACGGTCGTGCTCGGCAGCGCCTGGGTCGGATCCTGCCGCGGGTCGTAATGCAGTGCGTCATAACGCGATGATATTGAACTCATATCACCAATCTAGACGATCTTTCGCTAGGGTGCGTTGAGATCCACCGCGAGGCGGGAGACCGGGCTCTGGGCCTTGACCTGGCCTCGTTCGAGCAAAAACGCCTCGAAATCGCGGTAGCGTTTACTGTCGAGTGCCGCCGGACGCAAGGCGAAGCGGGGCAGTGTGGCTTTCCAGGCGGCCGCGTTGAGCGGCGTATCCAGCGCCGGATCGTAGGCGATGAAACTCTGCCATGCGTCGTCCGGATGATTGATGATCCAGGATGTCGCCTCGCCGATGGCGTCCATGAAGCGTCGGTCGGCTTCGCGGTGCTGGTCCAGCGTCTCGCGATTGGCGACGAAGATCAGTTCGTCGTAGGTGGGCACGCCCTGTTCCTCGATATAGAACGCCTTGCCTTCGACCCCTTCCTGTTTCATCTGCGCCGGCTCGAAGTTACGGAAGGCACCGGTGACGGCGTCGACCTTTTCGCTGATCAGCGCCGGCGTCAGCGAAAAATTGACGTTGACCATGTCGACGTCGTCCAGGCTCAGGCCGCTGTTCTCGAGCATGGCCGACAGCAGAACCTCTTCGACGCCGCCGACTGAGTATCCGACCTTCTTCCCGGCGAGCTGGGAAAGGTCTTCGATACCGCTATCCGCGCGTACCAGCAACGCGTTCAACGGCGTCGCGATCAGTGTGCCGACGCGAACGACCGGAAGCCCCTGATCTACCTGCAAATGCAGCTGCGGCTGATAGCTGACCGCAAGATCGATCCGCCCGGCGGCGACCAGCTTGGGCGGGACGCTGGGATCGGCCGGGGCCTGAATGTCGACATCCAGTCCGCGTTTCTCGAACAGCCCGCGCTGCTTGGCGATGACGATCGGCGCGTGAACCGGATTGACGTACCAGTCGAGCATCACGCTCAGCGGAATCATCTGTGGCGGCGCCAAGGCATCTTCGTCTTCCTGCGCCAAGATCGGCGTCGCCAGGATCAGGCCCAGCAGCGCCAGGCTCATCGCCAGTCCGCGCCGCCACAGTGTCGATCGTTGGGTTGCACGTTGGGTTGCCATTGCTTGTTCCCCTGTCATTTTGATGTATTCATGAAGGCATGCATGGTTGATACGATTCGCTGGAAAGACCCGGTGTGATCTCGTTTCAGGATCCGGACTCCACACGATCCCGGTGCCAGGGCATCGACAGCCTCAATGCCGCATCGACGCCGAAGTAGAGCAGGACGGCAAACGCCACGAGCACGACCAGAGCGGCAAACATCAGGTCGATCTGCAACCGTGCATTGGCATTGAGCATCAAGTAGCCCAGCCCCTGGCTGGAGCCGACCCACTCACCGATCACCGCGCCGATCGGCGCCGCGCTGGCTGCCATCCGCAGCCCGGAAGCGAGCGACGGCAGGGCGGCCGGCAGTTGCACCTTCAGCAGCTGCTGGCGCCGGCTCAGCCCGAAGGTGCGGGCCAGATCGAGCCAGCCTTGTGGTGTCTGCCGCAGCCCGTCGTAGCCGGTCGACGCGACCGGAAAGTAGATGATGACCATGGCCATCAGAATCTTCGGGCCCAGGCCGTAACCGAGCCACAGCATCAGGATTGGCGCCAGCGCGAACAGCGGGATGGCCTGACTGATCAGCAATAGGGGCAGTAGCGTGCGGCGCAGGGCGCGGAAGCGAGCCAGCGCCAGCGCCGTTGCCAGCCCCAGCAGGATGCCGCCGATCAGCCCGGCCACTATCTCGATGGCGGTGATGCCGGCATGATGAGCAAGCAACGCGCGCTGTTCGATCAGCGCGCTACCGACGGCCGTCGGCGAGGGCAGGATGTAGCGTGGCACGCCGGTCAGCATCAGTACCAACTGCCAGATGGCAACAAGGACGACGAGCGCCCCCACGGGGCGAACGAGTCGGCCCGGTGCAATCTTCTCAAGCATGTGCCGACTCCTGCAGCCGAGTGACGAGCTCGGCCTGACGACGCTGCAGGTCGACATTGTCGAGCGGGCGCGGGCGAGCACCTTCGGGCACGGGTATTGATACCAGGCGGGCGGGCTCGCCCTGCAGGATCAGGATTCGATCGGCCAGACGCAGCGCCTCGAGGGGGTCGTGCGTCACCATGATCACCGTGCGGTCGGCCAGGAGCCGGCTGGCAAGGTCATGCAGTTCCAGCCGGGTAATGGCGTCGACCGCGGAGAAGGGCTCGTCCATCAGGACGACACTGGCATCCTCGAACAGTGTACGGGCAAGGGCGACGCGTTGGCGTTGCCCGCCGGAGAGTTCGTCCGGCCACTGGCCGGCCTTGTCGGTAAGACCGACCTGGTCCAGCAGACGCCCGGCACGCTGTCGATCCTCGGGCGTGGGTCGCCCTCGCCAATGCGCACCCAGCATCACGTTACCCACCACGCGCTGCCAGGGAACGAGAAGATCCTGCTGCGCCATCCAGGCGAGACGGCCCGCCAGCGGCGTGCCGTCGCTGGTATCGAGATCGAGATGATGGTTGTCAGGTAGTCTCAGGCTGGCGATCATGCGCAGCAACGAACTTTTGCCGCTGCCGCTGCGACCGAGCAGGCAAGTCCAGCTGCCCGCGTCGAACCGGGCCTGAAGCCCGTGAAACAGCGGGCGATCGCCGAACGTCAGCGAGGCCTGGCGGACGACGAGTCCGGGTGGTGGCATGACAACTTCCGCGTATGTAGTAGGGCAATCGGGCGAAGTCATGCGAGAACTGCTGGCATTTCCTCCGCCGGTATTAGCCGGTTCAGGTTCAAGGGTTGTGCATACCGCACTCTCAGCCCGTCGCATGGGCACCCCTATCCAGTGCCTGCGATTGTACGCCGACCATCACCGCCTGCCCACCGGTGATGATCGGGCCGACACAAGGACGAAGTGCATTGACGATGCGAGACGTTCCGATCCGCGCGGATGACGAGCTGACACGACGCATGGCGGCGCTGACGGGCAAGTCGCTGACGCCGTTGGCGCTACGCTGGCCGGACAGCGCCAACTGGCTGTGGCGCAGCGAAGAGCTTTCCCCGCAGTTGCTGAAGTTGGCGAGAAGATCGCCCGCAAACGACGGTTTCTGGTGGGGTATCCAGCAGCTGTTCGGATTCGACCGTTGGCAAGTTCCCGAGGCGCTGACCCGCGTGCCGGGATGGCTGCCGCCCCATTTGCCGATGGCGCCGCTGCCGATGACGTTCCTCGACCGGCTGCAGCAGGCGCCGCTCTGGAGCCTGCCATGGCGTCATGCCGCCCCGCCTGTAATGAGCGAGGCGCTGGCCGCGCGACTCGGCGATCAACTGGGGCTACTGCACCAGGAGGCACAGCCGGGGTTTGGTCACCCAGTTGGTGACATCTCGCCGTTGTCGAGTTGGCCGGAGCGTGCTCGCGCTTTCGTGGAGAACCATCCCCGGCGCGACTGGATAGGCCACATGCCGAGCTGGCCGCAGCCCGCGAAGAGCGTCTGGTGCCTGCCGGATCTGCGCAGCGATCAATTTCTCGAAGGCGCGACGGACTGGCTATGGAGCGACTGGGAAGCGCTGGTGTGGGCGCCGCTGGAGCTGGATCTCTGCCTGCTAGAACTGCTGCTGGAAAACGCCGGCCACCGCGATGCCTTCATCGCCGCTTATGGTCGCCGTCATCCGATACCGGATCTCACCGACTATCGCCCCGGAATGCGTGCGCTGGCGGTGCTGCTGGCGCTGCATGGAGAAGGTGCCGGGGATCAGGTAAGTGGTCATCCGCACTGGCTAAAAGATTAAATTTGCAGCAATTTTCGACCACGCAAGACTTCGCCTGCATGGCATACTAGGGTCTGTTGCCGTTTCATGCACGGCCGCGCCGAAACGGCAACAGACCCTGGATCATCCCAACTCATAACCGATGGCTGATAATTGGACTCGATCAATAGCCTGTTTCTTGTGTGTGGGGCGCTGATAGCCCTCAGTATTCTGGCCAGCCGGGTGTCGTCCCGGATCGGCGTACCGCTGCTCGTTCTCTTTCTGGGCCTGGGTATGCTCGCCGGCGAGGAAGGCGTGCTCGGCCTGCAGTTCGATGATTACTCTCAGGCGTTTCTGATCGGCCACCTGGCGCTGGCGATGATTCTGCTCGACGGCGGCCTTCGCACGCGCTTCCGGACCTTCCGCGTGGGGCTCAGGCCGGCACTGTCGCTGGCCACCATCGGGGTCTTCCTGACCAGCGGTATTCTGGGCCTGCTGGCCATGTGGCTAATGGATCTGACGCTTACCGAAGGCTTGCTGGTGGGGGCGATCGTCGGCTCGACGGACGCCGCAGCGGTCTTCTCCATGCTCAAGGGGCAGGGCGTCAATCTCAACGAGCGCGTGGGGGCAACGCTCGAGATCGAATCCGGTACCAACGATCCGATGGCGATCTTTCTCACCATCACTCTCGCCGAATTGCTGACCGGTGCCGTCGGAGGTGTATGGGAGACGCTGATGCGCTTCTTCCTGCAGTTCGGGCTGGGGCTTGCCGTCGGGTTGGGCGGCGGCTGGGTATCGGCCAAGCTGCTGCGTTATCTGGATCTGGCACCGGGGCTCTATTCGCTGTTGGCGCTCGCGCTGGGGTTCTGCATTTTCGGCGCCACCAGCGCTGCTGGCGGCAGCGGCTTCCTGGCCATCTATCTCACCGGTCTGATGATCGGCAACCAGCCCGGTCGCCATCTCACGCACATTCTTCCCGTCCACGACGGGCTGGCCTGGCTGAGCCAGATCGGGTTGTTCCTGGTGCTGGGTCTGCTGGTCACGCCGTCGGAGATGATCGATTACGCGATACCGAGCGCCATCCTGGCCGTGGCGTTGATCGTGCTGGCACGTCCCGTCGCGGTGGTGGCTTCGCTGGTGCCGTTCTTCAATTTCCGGTGGCGAGAGATCGGTTTCATTTCCTGGGTCGGGCTGCGCGGGGCCGTTCCCATCGTGCTGGCGATCTTCCCGGTCATCAGCGGTGTCGAGAACGCCACGCTCTATTTCAACGTGGCGTTCTTCGTCGTCCTGATCTCGCTGCTGCTGCAGGGCTCGACACTGGCGCGGGTCGCCCGCTGGATGCGGGTGGTGCTGCCGGAAACCACGACGCCCGATCGACGCGGGCAACTGGGCGTGCTGCCGGAGAACGACTACGAGATGTTCGTCTACAAGGTCGAGAATGAATCCCTCGATGACGTGCCGATTCGCCTGCTGCGCCTGCCATCCGGTACGCTGATCTCGGCGATCTTTCGCCAGCACGCCATGCTGCACCCCAAGGGGAGTACGCGCTTGCGGCTGAGTGACGTGATTTGTCTGATCGGGCGGACCGGCGATCTGCCATCGCTCAACCGGCTGTTCAACGGCGAGGCCAAGCTCAAGCGGGAGCGTGCGTTCTTCGGTACCTTCACGCTGGATGGCGAGGCCCTGATGCAGGAAGTGGCCAACGCCTACGGTTTGACGCTGAGTCCCGGAGAGCAGGAGATGACACTAGGGGAGTTCGTGGCGCTGCGCGTCGGCGGCCATCCCGTGGTCGGGGACGACGTCGACTGGCATGGATTTCACTGGGTCGTCAGCGAGATGGAAGGGAATCGCGTCACGCGAGTGGGTCTACGTCTCTATCATTGATCGTCGAAGCGGCTGGGCTTCGCTTCTGAAACAAGGCTACGGGGGCTGCATTAATGGCCCCGTAGCGGCGTCTGGTGTCTGTGTAGTTGTGTAGTCGAAAAAGCGTATTACTCGACGTCTGCATCGTCGGTGGGGTGGTCCAGCCGCTTGCCAGTCTCCCGAGACGTCATGCTGTTCATGCTGTCGGCTCGCTTCTGTGCCTGGGCGGCTTCCGGAAAATGCCCCAGGCTGCCACCCGTGTCGCCATCGTAGACCTCATAGCTGACCTGTTGGGGGTTGCCGGGTAGATGTGTCTTTCTGATCTCGACGAACGGTTCTGCCATGATGGAATCCTCCAGGAAAGACATCGATTTTCAGGTTAGTTGAGACGCCGGCGTTGTACAGCGAATCCATCGGCCGGGTGAGGCGCTTCATGCTATGGGAGGCGCCTCGAGCGAAGTGGAGCGCGGCGGCTGGGCGAGTGCTTGTGAGTCCACGAGGGCCGCGAAGTTCAATCCGGATCCAGATCCCACTGCAAACCGAACTGAAGGCCATTGATCGCTTCGTCGATGAAGCCACTACCTTGATCGTTGCGGCTATCGTCAGCCAGTTCCAGTGCCATTTGCCTCTGGGGGTCCGGCCAACCCAGGCGCGCCATGCATAGCTGATATTCACGTTCGCCAGCGATCTGGTGCGTCTGACGCTCGCAGGTATTGCTGTCCCGCAGGAAATTCGTGGCTGTCAGCCGCGGCGTCGCCGACACGCAGCCTGCCAATAGAAGAAAAACGACAAAGAAGATTAACGCGCGGTGCATTGGCAACATCATTAGAGACTAGTCGCAGGGTAGCACCGTCCGCCCCCCTATCCGCACCATCAATCAAAAAAAGCGGGTGAAGGATATCTCTGCTTCGATCCCGCGCAGACACTTTCGGCGATCTGAATCACGAAGCGAGGCCCGAGGTGGGCGAGCACCAGTTGAGCAATACGTCATGGAGGGTGATGTGAATGACACGGATGCTATCACTGTCTTCGAACTGCTCGACTAGCCGTTCCCAGGCGTCGACAGGCTCTCCGTCCCCTCGGCTAATCGTCACCTGATGACGACGATTGGCGTGTGCCACAGAGATGAGCTTTTCCGCCCGGCGTACGAGTCTGGCTTCAGGCGTTGGGAAGAGGATGACCATCGAACGCTCCGAGATGACTGTTCATACATACAGTATCGGTCAGGAGAGAGGCGAACACAAACGGAACGCTCAACCGAACCGAGCGGGTAGACGCCTTGCACCGCCATATCGAACCAAGCCCGCACGGTCTCCGGTGCTGAAAGCGAACTCAGTGCGGATGGCTCTCCATGTACGACTGGATGGCGGACATGGTGGTCTGCATATCATCGCAGAACGACTGGGACGGCTGGAAATCGGCGCCGCTCGCCAGCTTCTTCATCTCCTCGTCATGGTTGGAAACCCGACCATTCTCGCGCAAGCCCCTCGCCATGCTCGCCAGTTCCTGCTGGGTCTGCTGGGGGTCGTCACTGCTGGCGATGAACGCCTCGATCTGCTGCGTCTGCTCGCCGACATGTTTCATCAAGCTATCTGCCGAGCATTCGAAGTCGGCCGCAGACGCCTGGGTTGACCCGATGATGGCGCCCAGCGCCCCGGCAATGAGAATATTTTTTATGGAATTCAAAACGATACCTGTCTTCTGGTGAAGTGCTACCCACTATGACAGTTTTGAGGGTCGCTCTCTAGCACGGGCTGGCGTTTTGGCTGGGCGAGATTAGTGAAGCCTGAGGAACTCGATCTACAAGCAATGTTGAATGAGAGCCTGGCCTGCCTGGGTGTCTTCAATGACATGAAGATGGAACACATTGTATGTTCAGTGGCAGTAGTCAGAAGAGAAATGGAATGAACAGTCCAGAAACGAAAAAAGGCCAGCTAAGTAGCTGACCTTTCTCGAAAAAGTGGCGGAGGGACAGGGATTCGAACCCTGGGTAGGCTATTAACCTACGCCGGTTTTCAAGACCGGTGCATTCAACCGCTCTGCCATCCCTCCGGCTTACGGCGAGGCATACTACCAGCTCGGTCGAGGACGTCAATAGGTTCTTTAGCTTTCAATAAGTTATTTCTTCTCCGGGGGCTTCCATAGCGCTTGTCAGGGGAACTTTGCAAGGGCATTCTGGTCTATGGGTGAGTTTCAACAGAACTGAGGGGACTACAATGGATTTTCGAACATCGCACGACATCGCCGATCGTCGATCGAGCGCGGTCAGCACCAACAAGGTGTTGCGTAACACCTACATGTTGCTGGCCATGACTCTGCTATTCTCTGCCGTGACCGCCGGCGCGGCCGTGGCCATGGGTGTCACGCAGCTCAACGTCTTCGTATTCTTCATCGGTGCCTATGGCCTGATGTTCCTGGTTCACAAGACGGCCAACTCCGGCGCGGGCATTGCGGCAATATTTGCCTTTACCGGGTTCATGGGGTTCACGCTGGGGCCGATCATCGACCTCTACCTGTCGATCCCCAACGGCGCGCAACTGGTGATGACCGCCTTGGGCATGACCGCGGCCACGTTCCTGGGTCTGTCAGCCGTTGCACTGATCACGCGCAAGGATTTCAGCTTCCTGGGCAACTTCATGATGGCAGGCGCCATCGTGCTGGTACTGGCCATGGTTGCGGCGATGATCTTCAACATCCCGGGGCTGGCGCTGGCGGTATCTGCCGGCTTCGTGCTGTTTTCCTCGGCGGCGATCCTGTACCAGACCAGCGAGATCGTGAATCGCGCGGGCGAGACGAACTACATTCTCGCGACCATCACGCTGTATGTGTCGATCTATAATCTGTTCATCAGCCTGCTGTCGATCCTGGGCGTGATGTCTCGCGACTGAGCGTACACGGATCATTGGTGATACTGGATGACTCGAGGCCCCACTACGGTGGGGCCTTGTCGTTTGGTACCATGGCGTTTTTGGGACTCACGAAACGGAGCGACCGATTGCCGATGTTGACCTACGCTCTGTTGGTGCATGCCGCGCCTTACAGTCATCAGGCGGCGCTTTCGGCGCTGCGTTTCGCGGAGACCGTCGTGGCGGGGGGGCACCGTCTGAAAACGGTCTTCTTCTACCATGACGGGGTTCACAACGCCTCGGCGCTGATGTCACCGCCGCAGGACGAAGTCCATCTGGCCGATGGCTGGAAACGACTCCACGAAGCGCATGGTGCCGAACTGCTGGTTTGCGTGGCGGCGGGGTTGCGCCGGGGTGTGCTGGATACCAGCGAGGCCAGCCGTCACGGACTGGCTGCGCATAGCGTCGAGCCACCGTTCGAACTGACCGGCGTCGGCCAGTTGGTCGATGCCATGCTAGCCAATGATCGACTGATCACCTTTGCGCCATGACGACTTTTTCGGATATGGAAACCGTTTCTGATGTAGGAACCGTGCCGCAGGATCTGCTGATCGTGCTGCGCCATCCGCCACACGGCTCGCAATGGCTTCGCGAGGGGCTCGACGTCGCGCTGGTGGCGGCTGCCTTCGGCCAGCGGGTCGGGTTGCTGTTCCAGGGCGATGGCGTCTATGCCTTGCTGAAAGATCAGCAGGCGGGTGCCTTGGGGCAAAAGGGCACCCACCCGCAGATGGCGATGCTGGAGATGTATGACATCGACACGCTTTGGGTCAGCGAGACGGCGCTCGCCGAGCGGGGGCTTTCGGTCGACGACCTGATGCTGCCGGTAGTGCCCCTGAATGCTGAGGCGGTGGCCGAGTGCTTTGCGCACCACCCTCATGCCTTGATCTTCTAGGATCTTTATTTCGATCTTCCCGGCCTGGAACGACGCCAATGCTGTTGCATCTGCTCAATCGATCCCCGCAGTCGCTATCCGTCTATCGAGAACTGGGCGAAGCCTTCGGGGCCGACGATCATCTACTGTTGATCGAAGACGCCTGTTACGCGGCGCTACCGTCGGCCAGCGCCGCACTCGAGCCTTTCGGAGGGCGCGTGTCGGTGCTGGCGGAGGATCTGGCATCCCGGGGGTTGGCCGAGCGGGTCAGCCCGGCCATCGCCGTCGTCGATATGAACGGCTTTCTGTCGCTGACGGAAAGCCATGAACGCTGCGTGAGCTGGTTCTAATGGCAACGACAACGGCAAGAACACTGTTGGTGGAAGGGCGACCCATCGCGCTGGACCCGGAGGGGTATCTGGTCTCGCTCGACGACTGGTCGGAAAGCGTCGCCGAAGCGCTGGCGGCGGATGACGGTCGTGAGCTGACGCCGGCCCATTGGGAAGTGATCGCGGTACTGCGAGACTTCTACCAACGCTTCGAGACCGCGCCGGCCATGCGCCCGCTGGTCAAGGCAGTGAAGCAGTCGCTAGGCGAGGAGAAGGGCAGCTCGATCTACTTGATGCAGCTGTTCCCCGAAAGTCCGGCCAAGGTCGGCGCCAGACTGGCCGGCCTGCCCAAGCCGACCAACTGCCTCTAGCGCCCGGTTATTCAGACTCCATGAACTTTCTCGCTCACGCCTGGCTTTCGCGCCACGGCAGCGATGCATTCCTCTACGGCAACCTGATCGCCGACGGGGTCAAGGGGGCCGATCTCGAATCGTGGCCGGCAGCGGTCGCGTCTGGCATTCGTCATCACCGCCAGGTCGATGCCGCCATCGATCGGCACGCAGAAGTGTTGCGCCTGCTGCAGATGGCGCCGAAAGCCCAGCGGCGTTTCGCCGGTATCGCGCTGGATCTGGTGTGGGATCATTTTCTTGCCAGCCGTCATCCGGACGCGGCACTGGTGGAGCGCTGTTACCGGATCCTTGGCGAGCGGCAGGCGCCGGCGCGTCTGGAGAGAATGGTGCCGACGCTGATCGACGGCGACTGGCTGCAACGTTATGCCGATTTCGATTTCACCTGCCGCGCCATCGCCGGCATCGGCCAGCGCTTGCGCGGCCCCAATCAGCTCGCCGCGCTGACGCCCTGGCTGCGCGACGAGTACGACCATCTCGAAGCCGCTTTCACCACGCTATGGCCCGACATGCAGCGCCGGTTCGGTGTGTGAACCGACGCTTGCCGCCAGTCTTCAGTATTGCAGCCAGAGACAGTCGACACGATCACCGGGACGGATATGGCTGTCGGCCGGGATCACGGCGAAGGCATTGGTGGCCGCGCAGGAGGTCAGTACCGCCGAACTCTGCTCGGGATAGAGGCTGGCGGTGACTCGCTCTCCCTCGAACGCCAGATTGGCACGCATGTAGTGGCGCCGCCCCTGTGTTCGAGTCTCGAACTGCGCTTCGGCGCTGACCACCGGTAGCGACAGCCTGTCGCTGCAGCCCTGAAGTTTGCCCAGCAATGGGCGCAGATAGAGCCAGGCGCCGACATAGCTCGAAACCGGATTGCCGGGCAGGCCGACCAGTCGGGTCCGGCCGATCGTTCCCAACGCCAGCGGCTTGCCCGGCCGCATCGCCAGGCGCCAGAGCGAGAGCTCGCCCAACTGCTCGAGCGCCGGCTTGACGTGATCCTCCTCGCCGACACTGACGCCGCCCGTGGTGACGATGACATCGGCCTTGGCCGCAGCTTCCCGCAGGCGCGCCAGGGTGGTATCGAAATCGTCGGCCACCTTGACCTGGCTGACGAGATCGCCACCGAAGCGGCGGATCAACGTCGCCAGCATCGGCCCGTTGCTGTTGTAGATCTGTCCGCGCGCCAGCGCCTGGCCGGGCTCGACGATCTCGTCGCCGGTGAGCAGCAGCGCCACCTTCGGCCGCCGCACCACATTCACCGTCGAGAAACCCTGTCCGGCGAGCAGCCCCAGGGCCGCGGCGCCGAGCCGCGTGCCGGCGGCCAGCAGAGGCTGCCCCGTGGCCACGTCCAGCCCACGGCGACGCACGTTCTGGTCAATCTGGGTCACCGGGACGATCGCGTCGTCGCCGTCCAGCTCGACGTTTTCCTGAATCGCCACGCAATCCGCGCCAGGCGGTATTTCGCTCCCCGTGAAGATTCGAGCACAGGTGCCGGGCGTCAGCGGCTGCGGCGGCTGGCCGGCGGGAATGCGCTGGGAGATCGGCAAGCGCTTGCCGCTGTCTCCGCTGAACAGCGCATAGCCGTCCATGGCGCTGTTGTCGGCCGGCGGCACATCGATGGCGACCTCTACATCGTCAGCAAGCACGCGATCGTCGGCATCGAGGCAGGCGATTCGCTCGCTTTCCAGGCGCCCGACGCCGTCGAGCAACGCTTCGAGCGCCTGTTCGACACTCTGGAGTGCACTTTTGGGTTGCTCAGCCATGGCCATGCGTCCCCCGCTCGGGAATCACCAGGTTGGCGAAATTGCAGGGGCGATGGCGGCTGTCCAGCTGTTCCTTGAGAATGCGATCCCAGCCGGTGCGGCAGGCGCCGGTCGAACCCGGCAGGCAGAAGATCACGGTGGCATTGGACAGACCGCCCAGGCAGCGGCTCTGGACGGTGGAGCTGCCGATCTCCTCGAACGAGAGCTGACGAAACAGTTCGCCGAAGCCTTCGATACGCTTGTCGAGCAGCGGGGCGATCGCTTCCGGGGTGGAGTCGCGTCCGGTGAAACCCGTGCCGCCCGTCGTCATTACGACCTGCACGTCGTCATCGGCGATCCATCCGGCGACCACGGCACGAATCCGGTAGACGTCGTCCGGCACGATACGCTTCTCGGCGAGCCGATGGCCGGCCGCCTCGAGAGCATCGACGAGTGTCTGCCCGGAACGATCACTGCTTTCGTCACGCGTGTCCGAGATCGTCAGGACCGCGATCGATAGCGGAATCAGGGTCGAGTCGCTCATGAATTTTCCTTGCCGCCATTGGCCTCGGCCTTGCGAGCCTGGCGCGCTTCCAGCGCGGCGAGCTGCTCGTCGCTGGCCGGGGCCTGATAGTGCGCTTTCCATTCGGAATAGGGCATGCCGTAGACATATTCGCGCGCCGTCTCGTAATCCAGTTCGGTGCCGCGCGCTTCGGCCGCGCTGACCAGCCATTTGGACAGGCAGTTACGGCAGAAGTCGGCCAGGATCATCAGGTCGATGTTCTGGACATCCTTGTTGTCGTCCAGGTGACGAAGTAGACGACGAAAGGCGGCGGCTTCGAGTTCGGTGCGGGTCTGGTCGTCGAGGTGATGCATCGGGGACTCCCGTCGTTGCTGGAGATGAAATCGGGGATTAATCACGGTGGAAGCGTCGCGTCGTCAGTCCGTGTCGCCGGGCGTGCAGACCGAAAGCACCACGGCGTCGTTCTCGCTCGTGGAAACCAGGGCGTGGCCCATGTCGCTGTCGAAGTAGAGCGAATCGCCGGCGACCATCGCCAGCGGCTCGTAGAATTCCGAATACATCAGGATTCTGCCCTCGAGAACCATCAGGAACTCTTCGCCATCGTGGCGAACCCACTCCTGAAACTCCTCGAAGTGCCGAGCGCGGACGATCGTCTTGAACGGAATCATCCGCTTCTGGGCCAGCTGGCACGAGAGAAGCTCGTGCTCGTAGGTCGGGGTCGGGTGCTGCTTGCCGTCGCCGCGCGGGGTGAGGTCGCGCCGGCCGCTGGACTGCCGTTTGGGCTTGGTGGGCTTGAGCAACTGCGGCAGGTCGATGCCCAGGCCGGTGATCAGTTTCTGAACGGCGGTGAACGTCGGCGAGATCTGGTTGTTCTCGATCTTGGACAGCGTCGAGCGGGCCAGCCCGGTGCGGGCGCTGACGTCGCCCAGCGTCCAATGGTTCGAAAGCCGTATCTCCTTGAGCCGCTCGCCCAGGCGAAGGGGTTCGACGAAGGCTTTGCGACCGGCGGCGATGCGCAGTGCGGCATCCTGATCGTTACTGGCGGCCATGAAACTCTCTGTCAGGAGCGTGGGAAAATCATTGTGCAGCATTGATGGCCCAAGAATATCACAGCGCGGCGCCCAGGCCCTGCGCCGAAAGCGCTCGGCACGAAGTCAGGCCGAATAGGGGTGGCCCAGCAGTGCCGTCAGATGGGCTTCGACGCTCAACGGCAGCGTCTTCAGGTGATAGCCGCCCTCCAGCACCGAGACCAGTTTGCCGCCGGCATGCCGCCGCGCGACATCCATCGCCAGCGTGGTAATCCAGTAGAAGTCTTCATGATCGAGCGCCAACTGACCCAGCGGATCGTCTCGGTGGGCATCGAAGCCGCTGGAGAGTAGCACCAGTTGGGGGCGATGCCGATCCAGGGCAGGCAGCCACGCCGCTTCCACCGCTCTCCTGAAGCCGAGGCTGCCCGTGCCGGCAGCCAAAGGCGTATTGATGATGTTGGGCCACTGGCCCGTCAGGTAGCGCCAAGGGTAGAACGCTTCCTGAAAACTGCTGCAGACCAGTATCGATGGGTCGTCGTGGAAGATGTCCAGTGTGCCGTTGCCCTGGTGGACATCGAAGTCGAGGATCGCGATTCGCTCTATGCCGTGAACGGCGCGTGCGTGGGCGGCCGCCACGGCCACGTTGTTATAGAAGCAGAAGCCCATCGCTAGCGCCCGCTCGGCATGGTGGCCGGGCGGGCGCACGGCGCAGAAGACGTTGTCGGCACGGTTGCCGCAGACCAGGTCGACACCCCGGATCGCCGCACCGGCACCCAACGCTGCGGCCTCCAGCGAGTACGGTCCCATTCGCGTGTCGCTATCGAGCTGCTGAAGGCCGCTTTGTGGTCGCTGTGCGTCCAGTGCGCTGAGGTAGTCTGGGGCATGCACTCGCTCGAGCTGGAGGCGCGTCGCCGGCCCGGGCTCCGACTGCATCGTCTGCTGCAGCAGGCCGCTCAGCATGAGCCTGGCACGTATGGCCTCGAGGCGCATGGGAGACTCGGGGTGGTGAGAGCCCATGTCGTGCAGCGCGATGTCGGGATGAGTGAGATACGAAGTGATCATGGGTCTCGCCAGCCGATTCGAAGTCGCTCCATTCTGGGCGAGAGCGGTGCGCTGCGTCACACCGTTGCGCTTCGACTTTGGTCTATGAGGTAAACCTCGGCGGCCTGACCGTGTAGGGTTGAAAACCTCATAACCAACGTCGTGAGGTCCACCGTGGCCACGCAGTTTCTGCGCCGATTTTTCGCTCCGCGCTCATTGGTGGTGATCGGAGCTTCCCCCAAGCCCGAGTCGACCGGGGGAGTCGTTCTTCAAAACTTGCTTCTGGCAGGGTTTCCCGGCCCGATCTGGGCGGTCAATCCGCGCGGTTACAAGGAGGTTCATGGCGTGGCCTGCTTCCGGCGTATTGCCGACCTTCCCGAAACCCCGGATCTCGCCATCATTTGTTCGCCCTTGCACGGCGTGCCCGAGGTCCTGGAAAAACTAGGTGCCAGGCAGGTCAGGGCGGCGCTGATCGTGTCGGGCGGAGCGTCGCTTGGCGAAGGTGCCGAGGCGCTCGCTGGATCCCAGGGAGAAGGATCGCTGCGTGGATCCCGAGGAGAAGGATCGCTGCGGGCACGGCTGCAAAAGGCGACGCTGCAATCCGGCATGCGGGTACTGGGGCCAGAGTGTCTCGGCGTCGCGGTTCCCTCCATGCGGCTCAACGCGACCTACGCCAGTCAGCCGATTGGCGATGGCAGCGTTGCCTACCTGGGCCAGTCGGGCATGCTGGGCAACGCGATGATCGACTGGGCCGCTGGCCGCGAGGTCGGCTTTTCCCATCTGGTGACGCTGGGAGACAGCCTCGACGTCCAGTTGCCGGATGTCATCGACTACCTGAATCAATCCGGGCGCTGCCGGGCGCTGCTGCTGCATCTGGAGGCGTTCCGCAATGCGCGCCACTTCATGACGGCGCTGCGTGAATCGTCGCGTAACCGTCTGGTGCTGGCGATCAAGAGCGGGCGCACCGCCGAGGCGACGCTGAGCCCGGTTGCGCCGACGGCCGGCATCGATCGTCGCGATGCCATCGTCGATGCCGCGCTGGCCCGTGCCGGGGTCGTACGCGTCGACGATTCCGACGAACTGTTCGATGCGCTGGAAACGCTGTCGCGGTTCAGGCCGCCGAAGGGCGATCGTCTGGCGATCGTCTCCAATGGCGTCGGTCCGGCGCTGCTGGCGATCGACAAGTTGATCGACGGCGGCGGTCTGCTGGCCGAACTCAGCGAGGCATCCGCCCAGGCACTGATCACGCAGAAGCTGGACGTCAGCCGCCCGGGACGCAATCCGGTCGATCTGGGCGGCAGCGCCACGCCGGAAGATTATCTGAGTGCGCTGGAGATCGTGACGCGCGACCCTAATGTCGATGCGGTGCTGGTCTTGCACGCGCCGACACGACTGGCGCCATCCCTGGCGACCGCCAATGCGCTGGTCGAGGCGCGCCAGCGCTTCCGGCATCGCCTGCTGGTGAGCTGGATGGGGCTGAAGGAGGCGCTGGATGCCCGTGCGGCCTGCAACCGCGCCGGCATTCCCAGCTACGTGTCGCCGGAGAAGGCCGTCAGAGCCTTCCTGCATCTGGTGCGCTATCGCCAGGTCCAGAACCTGTTGCAGGAGACCCCGCCATCGCTGCCGTTCGGCTCCAGTGCCGAGATGCGTCAGCGCTGTCATGCGCTCATCGACGATGCCCTGGCACGCCAGCGGGATCGGCTGACCCATCAGGAAACCGGCGACGTGCTGGGGGCCTACGGTATCGAATGTGCCCCCAGCGAGTATGTGTTCGATCTGGAGCAGGCGGAGCGGGCCACCGAACGGCTGCAGGGGCCATGGGCGGTCAAGGTCGTCCATCGTGACAACTGCGAACCGTTTCGCTATGGCGGGGAATCGCGTCGGCAGGCTGCCTCGCTGATTCAGGACCTGGAGCAGCCCGGCAGCGTGGTAGATGCGGTCGTCCGTCTGGAGGCGCGTGTCAGCGAAGCGCTGCCGGACAGCCCCATCTACAGCTACTGTCTCCAGACCATGCAGCGCGGCAAGGGCTCGCTGCAGTTGTGTGCCGGCATCACGCGAGATGCGGAGTTCGGCCCGGTCATCGTCTTCGGCACCGGGGGCTACAAGATCGATGTCATGGCGGATCGCCAGACGGCGCTGCCGCCGCTCAACATGCGGCTGGCGGAAGAGCTCATCGACCGTACGCGGGCAGGTCGACTGATTCGCGAACACAGCGACGATCCTCGGGAGGCGATCGCCTGGGTCTCTCGCCTGCTGGTCAAACTGTCTCAGATGGCTTCCGACCTGCCGCGCCTCAAAGGGCTCGAGATCAATCCGCTGCTGCTCAACCAAGAGGGTCTGCTGGCGGTCGATTTCGCGCTAGATCTGGGGGAAGCCTCGACACAGGCGATCATGCCGTACCCGGAACAGTTGCGGGAAACGGTGGTGCTGGCGGGGATGAACGTCGAAATTCGTCCGATTCGAGGCGAGGACGCGCCGCTGATCACCCATTTCCATACCTTCCTGTCCGAGCAGAGCATTCGTTACCGCTATTTCCATCACAAGGCGGTGCTGTCGACGCGGGATCTTTCCCAGCTCAGCCAGATCAATTACGACCGCCAGATGGCGTTCATCGCGGTTCGCCGGCGCGAAGAAAGTGAGAGTGCAGAAGCCAGCGATAGCGGGCCACGCGGCGAAGAGATGCTGGGCGTGGTGCGGGTATGGAACGACCCCGACAATATTCGTACCGAGTTCTCGATCATCATCCGTGACGATTTCCACGGCATTGGCCTCGGGCGTCGTCTGATGCGCAAGATGATCGATTACAGCCGCCAGGTGGGAACGCTTGCCATGGTCGGAACGGTCATGAGCGATAACCTGCCGATGCGACAATTGCTGGCAAGCCTGGGGTTCGAGCTGCGCCTGAATATCGAAGAGGGCGTGCTCGAAGCCACGCTACGGCTGAATGAACCGCAGAGCGATTGGCAGCGCCATCGTCTGGAGGCGGCACTGGACTGACGAGACGAAAGATTTGATCGCAGGGAGGAGCAGGTAGAAACGGCAATAAGTTGAACGATCATTCAATTATAGGATATTGTCGTTTGAAGGGTTATTGATAAAACCGTATGATGCGAAACCTAACAACACTAACAGATACCGTTCGACACGCGCGTTAACCGGCACGTGAAGAGCTTCTTCTGCTTTGCCAACCTAGGCCTGACATGACCGACACACAGCAAACCAAGATTCAAGTGCGAAACTTGAGCAAGGTGTTCGGCGACGACACCAAGAAAGCGCTCAAGCTACGTGACGAGGGTCTCAATCGCGCCCAGATCCTCGAAAAGACCGGGCAGACGCTCGGACTCTCCAATATCAATTTCGACGTTCGGGAAGGCGAGCTCCTCGTCATCATGGGCCTCTCCGGCTCAGGCAAGTCGACCTTGATTCGTTGTCTGAATCGCCTGATCGAACCTACCGAGGGTGACATCATCATCGGTGGGGAGAACATTCCCCAATTGAGCGACAAGGCGCTGCTGCACTGTCGTCGTCGACACTTCTCGATGGTGTTCCAGAATTTCGCCCTGTTCCCGCATCGCACGGTGCAGATGAACGCCGAATACGGGCTCGAGATTCGCGGCATCGACAAGGCCGAGCGGGCCGAGAAGGCCAGGAATTCGCTCAGGCAGGTGGGGCTCGAGGGTTGGGAAGATGCCTATCCCAATCAGCTGTCCGGCGGGATGCAGCAGCGTGTCGGCCTGGCTCGTGCGCTGGCCAACGACTCCAGCGTGCTGTTGATGGACGAGGCCTTTTCCGCCCTCGACCCACTGATCCGACGCGACATGCAGCAGGAGCTCATCGAGCTGCAGCATCGAATGAAGAAAACCACCATCTTCATCACCCACGATCTCGATGAAGCGCTCAATATCGGCGATCGGATCATTCTGCTGCGTGATGGCGAGATCGTGCAGATCGGCACGCCGGAAGAAGTGCTGACACGTCCTGCCGACGACTATGTCGCCCGCTTCACCGAGGGTGTCGATCGCTCTCGCGTCGTGACGGCACGTCGCGTCATGCGCCCGGTTCGCGCCACGGCCCGTCACGACGACGGCCCGCGCACCGTATTGCGCAAGATGAGCGAGAATGCGCTGGACTCGATCTACGTCGTCGATCGCGAGCGCAAACTGCTGGGAATCCTGGAGGCCGATAGCCTCGATGAGGCAGCGAAAGCCGGCAAGGATTCGATCCAGGAACTGCTGGTGACCGACTTCCCCCGCATCGGTCCGGACGAGCCGCTGGCCACGTTGTACCCCATGTTTCAGGGCAAGAGCATTCCCGTGGCGGTCATCGATGACCAGCAGCGGCTGCTCGGCGTGGTGGTCAAGGGTGCCGTACTCGAACAACTGGCGCAGACGGGAGAAGAATGATGGATTTCGATATTCCAAGAATTCCGCTGGGCGACTGGATCGAGGGCGGGCTGGATTTTCTGACTACCGAGTTTTCCGGCGTCACCCGGGCGATTTCCCGCGGTACGCAGACCGGCATCAATCTGCTCAACGACGGGTTGATGTGGCTGCCTGAATGGGCGCTGATCGCCGTCGTGGTATTGCTGTGCTGGAAAGTCAGTGGGCGGCGCCTGGCCATCGGGGCGCTGATCGGCCTGGCGCTGATCTGGAACCTCGGCCTGTGGAACCCGATGATCCAGACTCTGACGCTGGTGGTCATCGCGACGCTGGTGGCTATCGTGATCGCCTTGCCGCTGGGGATTCTGGCTGCGGTATCCGATCGCTTCTACAAGGTGATCATGCCGATCCTGGACTTCATGCAGACGATGCCTGCCTTCGTTTATCTGATTCCGGCAATTCCGTTTTTCGGTATCGGCTCGGTATCCGGCATCTTCGCCACGGTGATCTTCTCGATGCCGCCGGCCATCCGCTTCACCACGCTGGGGATCCGGCAGGTGCCGAAGGATCTGATCGAAGCGGCCGACGCCTACGGCTCCACGCGCAGCCAGAAGCTGATCAAGGTCCAATTGCCGCTGTCCCTGCCGACGCTGATGGGCGGTATCAACCAGACCATCATGCTGGCGCTGTCGATGGTCGTCATCGCGGCGATGATCGGCGCCAACGGCCTGGGCAGCGAAGTCTGGCGCGCCATTCAGCGGTTGCGTCCGGGTGAAGGCTTCGAAGCCGGTATCGCTGTCGTCATCATGGCTATGCTTCTGGACCGGCTGACGCAATCTCTCAGCGGTGGCAAGAAGACGAAGTAGCGCGAGAAAGCCAAGTAGAGCGTGAAAATCAGGTAGAGCGTTTAAACCAGACAGGGCGTTTAAACGAAGTAGAGTCTGATGCTGTCGGCGCTCTGGCCGGCAGCATGACTTGCGGTACGTAAACCATAAAAAGGGGAAAGTCGATGACACGCAACGCAATGTCACAAGCCGTTCGCTATGGCGCCTTGATGATGGCTGCCGGCATCAGCATGACCGCCGGTGTCGCTCAGGCCCAGGACAGCAAGGGAACCGTCAAGCTGGCCTACGTCGAATGGGCTTCCGAAGTCGCTTCCACCAACGTGATCCGCGCCGTGCTCGAAGAGCAGGGATATGACGTTGAAATGAACTCGCTGGGCGCGGCCGTCATGTGGCAGGCCGTCGGCACCGGTGATGCCGATGCCATGGTCGCCGCCTGGCTGCCGACGACTCATGGCGATTATCTCAAGCAGGTCCAGGACGAGGTCGAGGATCTCGGTCCCAACCTCGAGGGGACCAAGCTTGGGCTGGTCGTGCCGGCTTATACCGATATCGATTCCATCGAACAGCTCAACGATCATGCTGACGAATTCGATGGCAAGATCGTGGGTATCGATCCGGGCGCTGGTCTGATGGCGCAGACAGAAGATGCCATCGACGAATACGGTATCGATGACCTGCAGCTGCAGTCGAGCAGCGGCGCGGCCATGACTTCCTCGCTGGCCAGTGCGATCCAGAACAAGGAAGACATCGTGGTGACCGGTTGGACGCCGCACTGGATGTTTGCGCGCTGGGATCTCAAGTATCTCGACGACCCCAAGAAGGCCTTCGGCGATGCCGAGCATATCAACACGGTCGTACACAAAGGCTTCAAGGAAGAGATGCCGCAGGCCTACGCCATTCTGGACAATTTCCACTGGACGCCGGATCAGATGGGCGAAGTCATGCTCATGAACCAGGAAGAGGGTTCGGATCCCTACGAGAACGCCAAGAAGTGGGTCGACGAACATCCTGATGTCGTCGCCGAGTGGACCGACGGTACTGCCGAATAACCTGGCCCGCCATCAGTCCCCACGAAGCGCCCGGTCGTCAGACCGGGCGTTTTGCGTTGGCGATCGGCTATCTTCTATCGGCTATCGAAACCGGGATAGCAGGCCGACGTCGGCAATTCAGGGCGCCAGACGGGTGCGATGCCACTCCTGCGTCTGGAGGTCTCGACGCGTGTAGCGCACACGGTCGTGCAGTCGGCTGCGCTGGCCCTGCCAGAACTCGATCGCATGGGCGACGAGACAGTATCCCCCCCAGTGCGGCGGTCTTTCCACGGACTGGTTCGCGTAAACCTGCTCGAAGCGCGACAACCGTTCCTGCATCCAGTCCCGATTGGGGATTTCGACGCTCTGCTGAGACACCCAGGCTGCCAGCTGACTCTTGCGAGGCCGGCTGGAGAAGTAATCGTCCGACTGCTTGGCATCGACCTTTTCGACACTGCCCTCGACACGAACCTGGCGCTGCAGTCCCGGCCACCAGAACACGAGGGCGGCATTGGGAACATGGGCAAGCTCGTTGCCTTTCTGACTCTGGTAGTTGGTATAAAAGCGGAAACCCTGTGCGTCGAAGCCCTTCAACAGCACGATGCGCGCATGGGGATAGCCTTCGCTGTCCACCGTAGCCAGCGTCATGGCATTGGCATCCGCCCCTTCGCTCTCGGTCGCCTGCTTCAGCCAGTCTTCGAACAAGGGGAGCGGTGTATCGGGGGTGTTTTCCGGCGCCAGGGCTTCGCCTTCGTAGTCCCGTCGCATACCGGCGAGGTCGCTCATCTGTGATTCTCCGTGCAGCGATGTGAGTTGGTGATCATTGTAGCCTGACCGGCTGGTGGATGATGCTTGCTTGCCTTAGTCATTAGCCTAGGGCTGTTTGGCATCCCAGCGCGAATCGCTAGCCCAGACGTGCGTGGAGCGCCAGCACGGCCCCGCAGCAGCACCAGCCCAGCACGGCGTAAGGCAGGTTCCAGCGCAGCATCTCCTGAACGGCAATCTGGTAGCGTACGCAGATGGCCAGATTGCTGCCGGATAGCGGGCTGCTGCCGGTGCCCAGTGCCCAGCACATCAAGAACAGCATCCCGAGCAGGGTCGGATCGGGATGGAGCGGTGCAATCAGCGGCGCCAAGGTGGCGATACCTATCAAGGGATGGATGCCAGTAAACGAGATGATCACGATCATGCCGAGCGCAAACCAGGCTTGCCAGTGTCCGAAATGGGCGATTGGCAGGTCGAGTCCGTCGGGTAGGCTGGCCAGCAGCGCCGCCAGCCCGGTAGAGATGACGCCGGCGCCCAGGAACAGTGCAAATTGCGGGGCCAGCCGCTGTAATCCATACGTGAACTGATGTTGCATGCGCTCGCGCCGATGATCCCTTGGCATCAACAGAAACGAGAACAGCGGGGCAACGATGGCAATGATCAGCGGGATCGAGAGCCCTGGCCAGAGCAGGTGCAGCACAATGACCACGAGCGCCAGCAGGCAGGGCATCAGCAGTGCGCTCTTCTCGATGGGATAGCCGGTGAAAGGGGCTTTCAATCGCCAGACATCGATCCAGTTGAGGATCAGCAGCAATGCTGCCGTCAGCAGTCCCCAGGGGACCAGATTCAAGTAGTTGAGCCCGGGCGCGTAGGTCAGCGCCACGCCCATGGCGACGAAGAACGGCGACCAGGCCGCGGCGGCAGTGAAACCTCGCCCGAGGATGAGCGCCTGTGAGCGCGTCAGTTTTCCTTCCCGCTGCATGCGTTCACCGAACAGGAAGACCACCGAGAGATTGATGGCCGCGCCGAACAGGTGGGCGCCCAGCATGGTGCCGATCATGCTACCTGGCCGTTGTGGGTTCTTGGTGGCCATGGGCGTGGCCATGGTCAGAAAACTCACGCCGGCAAACATCATCAGCAGCGACTGATTGATGGTGAGCGCTTCCAGCAAGGGATAGGGCGTTCCGCGAACCAGCGCCACGCCCCACAGCAACAGGCCGGCGGCAAAGAGCGTGCCGGCCTGACGGCGCGAAGTCCGAGGAAGTGTGCGAAATAGCCGCAGCGTTGCCAGCCAGGCCAGTACGGCGGCCGGCCAGACCGGCCAGCCAAACAGATTGCAGGCCACACTGATTGCCAGCATGGCAAGAATCAAGATGCTCGAAGGCCTCATGAGACGCGACGATCGAGCCTGCCACGCAAGCGAGCGTATCGGTAGGCCATGATCGCCAATGCGCCGGCGGCCAGAATTTCGGCAAAAACCAGCACCGAACCGCCGCCCTTGCTGACGATCATCAGGCCTTGAACGACGTAAAGCACGCCCAGGGCCGTCAACCAGATATGGCCTCGACGCCGCTGCATCAACACTGTCGGTAGAAACAGTACCAGTGGCAGGATTCTCACCAGTAGCGCCGCGACCTGCGCATGCTGCTGGATATAGTGCCAAATGCCGCTGATCACCAGCAGCGCCAACAGCGTCGCATAGGCAATCCATACCGCGCGTCGGGCTGTGCCGAGAGCCGCTATCTCTGAATGCTGGGTGGGAACTTCACTCATGAACGTGCATCCCTCATCGCCTTGAGTGCAAGGGAAAGCTGAGCGAGGCGGCTACCTTGCGCGAATGCCAACTTGCGCTCATCGGCGTCGACTTCCCGATCTGCGTTCGGGCCGGCCAAATGGCTGGTGCCGTAAGGCGTTCCGCCGCTCTGGGTACTCAACAGCGTCGTCTCGCTATAAGGGACGCCAGCGTACACCATGCCATGATGAAGTAGCGGGATCAGCATGGTCAGCAAGGTGCTTTCCTGCCCACCGTGCAGGCTGGCCGTCGAGGTGAACGCCGTCGCGGGCCGATCGACCAGCGCGCCATTCATCCAGAGCCCGCTGGTCGTATCGAGAAAATACTTGAGCGGTGCGGCCATGTTGCCGAATCGGGTCGGGCTGCCCAGCGCCAGGCCCGAGCAGTGGCGTAGATCGGCTTCGTCGACGTAAATGGCACCCTCGTCGGGTATTTCCGGCGCAGTCGCTTCGCAGACCGGCGAGACCGCCGGCACAGTGCGCAGACGCGCTTCAATGCCGGAAACGCTCTCGATTCCGTTGGCCAGCTGCTCTGCGAGCGTCTTCGTTGCTCCCTGTCGCGAGTAATAGAGCACCAGAACGTAAGGCGTGGTAGGGCTGGTGGCGGCCGTGTGGTCGGTCATGGCTGTTCCTCGAGAGCGAGCGGAAAATCAGGGGATTCAAATCAGTTGAAGAACGGCCTGTGGCGGACGTCCGATGACCGCATATTCGCCGTCATCGGCGATGGGGCGTTGCAGAAGGCGCGGATGTTCGACGATGGCATCGATGATCTGGGTTCGTGTCGGTTCGCCGATGCCCCGGGCTTTCCACTCTGGCTCGTCACGGCGCAGCATACGATCGGCATCGTCGCCCAGGCGTCCGGCCAGACCCTCGAGCTGTTCCCGAGTCAGCGGATCATTGAGGTAGAGGTGTTCGATGACTTCCACGCCTCGAGATTCCAGCAGAGCCAGAGCTTCGCGAGATTTGGAGCAACGGGGATTGTGATACAGCGTGAGCGTTGGCATCGGTACGACGGGACCTTGTGTGGCAGAGCGTCTTCACAGGAATGATCCGAGGACGGTGACCCGCATTGTAGCGGTTGTAGCAATGGCGCCTCAATCGAGTGTTGGATCGAACCACCTGCATTTATACCGTTATCTTTTTCCGTTACCACCTTAATCAAACAATCGTTTGTAGGCCCAGGCAGTAGTGCCATCGGCAAGTTTGACGCTTTCGCGCGTATATCGAATGCCTAGACGCTCGTAACGGTCCAGCGCTTTCAGGGCGGCAGGGTCGATCGTCAGAACCTCACCATGCACTTCGGCACCCGGCTGTGGCTGGATATCGAGATCCTGACGATGATATCCCGGCAATGTCGCCTCGCGTGTTTCGATTGGCGTGCCCATGATGATCCAGCGCAGCCAGTCGTAGCGCAGCGTGCCATAGACGAAAACATCCTGCTCCGGAATCCGCTCGTCGATAACGGCAGTTTCCGAAGGGTGGTAACCATACGGGCTCATGAAGGTATACCAGAAGCCTCCGGAACCGATGGCGATTCCTATGACCAGCAAGATGAAAAACCATTTGCAAAAGCGTCGCATCACGAAAAATCCCTATCGGCATGGCGGGGCGCGAGAGCCATTGTCGTCAATCTCCACAAGATGCGGATACTGCCTGTCGGCAAGATGGTTGCCATGACATTGATCATGACATCGAACCCCATGCTAGCATTTGAAGTCCAAGCGCTAACCACGTTACTGACGGAGGAACGCCATCATGAGTCACGCTGCCAACGACTACCAGGCATTCCGCGAAGCCTTGGGTAACGATGTGCAACCCCTCAAGAAAGGTCGCGACAAGGTCGCGATGGTTCGGGCCCAGACGTCACCCTCCGATGCCCAGTTGGCGCGCCGCGAGAGTGCCTTGCAGACCATCGAGGATGAACGCGATTTTCTCTCCGATGAGTTCGTCGACCTGGTTGGTGCGCACGATCCCATCGAATTTCGCCGTGACGGCATCCAGATTGGCGTACTGGAGCGATTGCGTCATGGCGGCTATGCCGCCGAGGCGCGCCTGCACATCATGCGCATGCCGGTGATCGAGTGCCGTCGCGCGGTATTCGGCTTTCTCCGTGACGCTTACGAACATGACCTGCGCAGCGTTCTCGTCGTTCACGGGCGCACTCGTGATGATGATGGGCACGCCAACATCGTGCGGTCGTATCTCAATCACTGGCTCAGGCAATTCGAGCAGGTTCAGGCGTTCAGTACGGCGCCACCTCAGCAAGGCGGGATGGGGGCCACTTTCGTGATGCTGCGCAAGTCCGATCGCGCCAGGGCGCGTAATCGCGAACGCCAGCAGAAACGGCGGGGGTGAAATGGTGAAATGCAATCGCCCCGGCGCAGTCATCAGGCGGGGCCGGGGCGATCATGTCTTCAAGCTTTCGGTATTTGTCGACTTCCAACATTTATCGACTTTCGATATTTGTCGAGAAGGTCTGCCGAAATGGCGGTGATTCAACCGGCCTGGCGTTCACGCATCCGACGCCGGAATAGCGGCTCCGTAGTATCGGTGCCCGGTTGGTAACTCAGGCTGAAGCTATCCAGGGCATGCAGGGCATCCTCGACGATCTGATCCTCGCGCAGCGAGAAGGCGTCGAAGCCACATCGCGACATGTAGAATAGCTGATCGATCAGGACGTCCCCCACGGCACGAACCTGGCCGCCATAGCCATAGCGCTCTCGCAGCAGACGCGCGATGCTGTAGCCACGGCCATCGGTAAACTTGGGAAAATCGATGGCGATCAGCGGAGCATCGAGCAATTCCTCGGCGAGTTCGGGCGTGAGCTCGGTATCGCTGGTCAGCAGCGGGGCAACGTCTTCGCCCCGAGCTTCCCGCCACGCCGCCAACGGAACGATGACCCGTGTGCCCGCCGGACGCTCCGCGCCTTCCTCGAGGAGCACCCAGTCGTCATCCTGGACGCGGCGATCAGCGATCAGAGTACGATGCTGTTCAGGCATAGACTTGCTCCTTGAAGGGTTTCAGGCCGATGCGACGATAGGTATCCAGGAATGTCTCGTCGGGGGTGCGCTCTCCGATGTAGACCTTGAGCAGCTTGTCGATCACGTCCGTCACGTCTTCACGGTAGAAGGAGGGGCCGAGGATCTTGCCCAGGGAAGACTCGTTGCCCTGGCTGCCACCGAGCGAGATCTGGTAGTACTCCTCGCCTTTCTTGTCGACACCGAGAATACCGATATGGCCGACGTGATGGTGGCCGCAGGCATTCATGCAGCCTGAGATGTTGAGCTCCAGCGGGCCCAGGTCATAGAGAAAATCCAGGTCCTCGAAGCGTTGCTGAATCGACTGGGCGATCGGAATCGACTTGGCGTTGGCCAGCGCACAGTAGTCGCCACCGGGGCAGCAGATCAGGTCGGTCAGGGTGCCCACGGTAGGATTGGCCATGCCCAGGGCATCGAGACGCTGCCAGAGTTCCTCCATGCGATCCACCGGCACGTCGGTCAGCACCAGATTCTGCTCGTGAGTGACGCGTAGTTCGCCATAGCCGAATTCGTCGGCCAGGTCCGCCACCGCGGCCATGTCCTCGGAGGTCACGTCGCCGGGCGAGTGCTGGTGACGCTTGAGCGACAGGGTCACGGCCTTGTAGCCGCGCACCTTATGGTCCGTGACGTTGTTGGTCACGAAGCGTGCAAAGGCGCGGTTTTCCCCGCGCAGGCGCTCGAAGGCCGCGATGGCGTCTTCGGCGACCTCACGGCGGGGCGGATCGACGAAATGCTCGGCCACGGCGGAAACCGCTTCCTCGGTCAGGGTCTGGGGACCATCCTTGAGATGAACCCATTCTTCTTCGACGCGACGTCGGAATTCATCGATACCCAGCGCCTTGACCAGAATCTTGATGCGCGCCTTGAACTTGTTGTCACGACGACCGAACTGGTTATACACCCGTACCAGAGCTTCCAGGTAGGTGAGCAGATGTCGCCACGGCAGGTCCTCGCACATCACGCTGGCGATCATCGGGGTGCGTCCCAGGCCGCCGCCGGCGAGCACCTTGACGCGAACCTCGCCCTCGTCGTCCCGCCAGAGGCGCAGACCTACGTCGTGGACCTGGATGGCTGCGCGATCTTCCTCGGCACCGGTCACGGCAATCTTGAACTTGCGTGGCAGATAGGCGAATTCCGGGTGGAAGGTCGACCATTGACGAATCAGCTCGCACCAGGGGCGTGGGTCGACATCTTCGTCGGCGGCAATACCGGAAAACTGGTCGGTAGTCGTGTTGCGGATATCGTTGCCGCTGGTCTGGATGGCATGCATCTGCACGCTGGCCAGATCGGCCAGAATGTCCGGTACGTCCTCGAGCTTCGGCCAGTTCAGCTGCAGATTGGTTCGCGTGGTGAAGTGGCCGTAGCCACGATCGTAGCGTGCGGCAATCTCGCCAAGCTTGCGAAGCTGATAGGAGGCCAGCATTCCGTAAGGGATCGCAATACGCAACATGGGGGCGTATCGCTGAATATAGAGGCCATTCTGCACGCGTAGCGGCAGGAATTCCTCATCGCTGATCTTGCCCTCGAGATAGCGGCGCATCTGATCGCGGAACTGGTCGACGCGCTCGTCGACGAGCGTCTGGTCATAGGAATCGTAACGATACATTCGGGCCTAATCCTGCTAGTCATGGATTGCCAAGGCGAGCACCTTACCGCGTGCGCTTTATTCTATGAAAGAATAAATAATCATATTTTATTGCCTTGCCGTTATTACACCGGCGAAGCTACGAGGCCTTCGAGGCAGGCAATTCTCCATTGGCATCGGGGTCGTAAGAGAGCACCGGCATCAGCCAGCGCTCCATTTCTGCAAGTGTCATCCCCTTGCGTTGGGCCAGGCTCTCGACCTGGTCGCGACCGATCTTGCCCGTCGAGAAGTACTTCGCTCCGGGATGGGCGAAGTACCAGCCGGATACCGCTGCGGCAGGCCACATGGCAAAACTGTCGGTCAGTTCGACACCGGCATTGTCCGTAGCGTCCAGCAACCGAAACAGCGCGGCTTTCTCGGTGTGGTCGGGACAGGCCGGATAACCGGGCGCCGGACGAATGCCTTGATACTTCTCGGCGATCAGGGCTTCGTTGTCCAGTGTCTCTTCCGGCGCGTAGCCCCAGAACTCCTTGCGCACGCGCTCGTGAAGCCGTTCGGCGAATGCTTCCGCCAGGCGGTCGGCCAGGGCCTGGACCAGGATCGCATTGTAGTCGTCGCCAGCCGCCTCGTAGCGCTTGGCCAGCTCGTCGACGCCATGTCCGGTAGTGACGGTGAAGCCGCCGATCCAGTCGAGTTTGCCACTGGTCCTGGGTGCTATGAAGTCCGCCAGACTGTAGCAGATGCCATCACGGCCCTTGGTGCTCTGCTGTCGGATATGATGGAGTCTTTCGACTACCGTGTCACGGCGCGTATCGGCATACACTTCGATGACATCGTCGTCGACACTGTTGGCCGGCCACAGGCCGATCACGCCACGAGCCTGAAGATGACGCTCGTCGATCAGCTTGCGCAACATGGTCTGCGCATCGTGGAACAGGCTGCGCGCCGCTTCGCCAACCACGTCATCCTCGAGAATCCTGGGATACTTGCCGGACAACTGCCAAGTCATGAAGAAGGGCGTCCAGTCGATGAACTCGACCAGCTCTTCGAGATCGTAGTCGTCGAACACGGTGAGTCCGGGCTGGATCGGCTTGACCGGGTCGAAGCCATTCCAGTCGGTATCGAAGCGGCGTTTCCTGGCCGCGGCGTAGTCGAGGTCGGCGGCCTTGGGGCGGCGCTTGGCATTGCGCTCGCGAACCTGATCGTACTCTTTCTGGATGTCGGCAAAATAAGCCGGCTTTTGCGTCGGCGAGAGCAGGCGACTGGCAACGCCCACGGCGCGGGAAGCGTCGCTGACATAGATCACCGGCTCGTCGTACTGCGGCGCGATCTTGACTGCGGTGTGGGCTTTCGAGGTCGTGGCACCTCCGATCAGTAGCGGCAACTCGAAGCCTTGACGTTTCATCTCCTTGGCAACATGGACCATCTCGTCCAGCGAGGGCGTGATCAGCCCGGAGAGGCCGATGATATCGGCGTTTTCATCACGCGCGGTCTTGAGAATCTTCTCGGCGGGGACCATCACGCCGAGATCGATCACTTCATAGTTGTTGCATTGCAGCACCACGCCGACGATGTTCTTGCCGATGTCATGTACGTCGCCTTTGACCGTGGCCATCACGATCTTGCCCTTGGATTGGGTGTCGCCGGACTTCTCTGCCTCGATGTAGGGAATCAGGTAAGCCACCGCCTGCTTCATCACGCGGGCGGACTTGACTACCTGGGGCAGGAACATCTTGCCGGCGCCGAACAGATCGCCGACCACGTTCATGCCGTCCATCAATGGTCCCTCGATCACCTCGATGGGATGCTCGGCGACCTGACGAGCTGCCTCGGTATCTTCCACGATGTGGCTGGTGATGCCCTTGACCAGCGCATGTTCGATACGCTTGTCGACCGGCCAGCTGCGCCATTCGAGATCTTCCTTCTTGGCCGTGCCGCCGTCGCTACGGTAGCGCTCGGCGATGTCGAGCAACCGTTCGGTGCCGTCGTCACGGCGATTGAGCACGACGTCTTCCACTGCTTCACGCAGCTCGACGGGCAGGTCGTCGTAGACCGCCAGCTGGCCGGCGTTGACGATGCCCATGGTCATGCCTGCCTTGACGGCATGATAGAGAAACACCGAATGGATCGCTTCGCGCACCGAGTTGTTGCCACGGAACGAGAAGGAGACGTTGGAGACACCGCCCGAAATCATGGCATGGGGCAGATTCCTGTGGATCCACTGGGTCGCCTCGATGAAATCCACGGCGTAGTTGTTGTGCTCTTCGATCCCGGTGGCGATGGCGAAGATGTTGGGATCGAAGATGATGTCTTCGGCCGGGAAGCCGATTTCGTCCACCAGCAGCCGATAGGCGCGTTCGCAGATTTCGGTCTTGCGCGCGAAGGTATCGGCCTGGCCTTGTTCGTCGAATGCCATCACGACGATGGCGGCGCCATGGCGGCGACATTCAGTGGCTTGTTGTCGGAATGCTTCCTCACCTTCCTTGAGCGAGATCGAATTGACGATCGCCTTGCCCTGGATGCACTTGAGTCCGGCCTCGATGATCGACCATTTCGACGAGTCGACCATGATCGGTACACGGGCGATGTCGGGCTCGCCGGCGATCAGGTTGAGGAAACGCACCATCGCTTCCTCGGATTCCAGCATGCCTTCGTCCATGTTGATATCGATGACCTGCGCACCGTTCTCGACCTGTTCCAGGGCCACTTCCAGAGCGGTGGTGTAATCCTCTTCCTGGATCAAGCGCTTGAAACGCGCGGAGCCGGTCACGTTGGTGCGTTCGCCGACATTGACGAACAGCGAGTCCGCCTCGATGTTGAACGGCTCGAGGCCGGACAGGCGGCAGGCGGCAGGGCGCTCGGGAATGGGGCGGGGCGCCACGCCGTCGACGGCGCGCTTGACCGCCGCGATGTGCTCCGGGGTCGTACCGCAGCAGCCGCCAATGACGTTGATCAAGCCGCTGCGGGCAAATTCGCCGACGATCGCCGCCATCTCCTCGGCGCTCTGGTCGTACTCACCGAACTCGTTGGGAAGCCCCGCATTGGGATGAGCGGAGACGAAGGTGTCGGCCTTGTTGGAAAGCTCTTCGAGGTAGGGGCGCAGCTCTTCGGCGCCAAGCGCACAGTTCAGGCCGATCGACAGTGGCTGGGCATGACGCACGGCGTTCCAGAATGCCTCGGTGGTCTGGCCGGAGAGCGTACGCCCGGAGGCATCGGTGAGGGTGCCGGAGACCATCACGGGCAAGCGCTTGCCACGGGCTTCGAACAGCGCTTCCAGCGCGTAGATCGCGGCCTTGGCGTTGAGCGTGTCAAAGATCGTCTCGATCAGGATCAGGTCGGCGCCGCCTTCGATCAGGGCCGTCGCGGCTTCGGTGTAGTTGTCGCGCAGCTGATCGAACGTCACGTTGCGCCTGGCGGGATCGTTGACGTCCGGCGAGAGCGATGCGGTGCGCGAGGTCGGACCCAGCACGCCAGCGACATAGCGCGGGATGCCGGTTTCTGCGGCGACCGCGTCGCAGACTTCGCGCGCCAGACGGGCAGCCTCGCGGTTGAGCTCGGCCGTCAGCGACTCCATGCCGTAATCCGACTGCGAGAGCTGCGTGCTGTTGAAGGTGTTCGTCTCGACGATGTCTGCCCCGGCTTCGAGGTAGGCCCGATGGATCGATTCGACGATATCCGGGCGCGTCAGCGTCAGCAGGTCGTTGTTGCCCTTGAGCTCGCTGGGCCAGTCGGCGAAGCGCTTGCCGCGGAAGTCCGCTTCTTCCAGTCGGTAGTCCTGCAACATCGTGCCCATGCCGCCATCGAGGATCATGATGCGCTCGCCGAGCGTCTGTCTCAGTGCTTGGCTCAACGGGTCGGGCGCAGCAGTGGTGTCAATGGCAGGCATGGTGGCAACTCTCCAACAGCGAGGGAAACGATTGCGTCCCGTCCGAGACGCCAAGGGGCCGCATGGTATCAGAAAGGCTCATGTGGCGGGACTTCGACGACAGTCCGACAATAAGCCTGACTAAATCACTCGGGATTGTTTTGATGGCCGCTTTTTTCTACCATAGCGATACATCTCAAGCAGAGTCCGCAGTCTCATGAGCCAACCGATTCAGATCACCGAAAGCGGCCAGGAGTATCTGGCCGAATTGCTGGCCAAGCAGAACGTCGACGATATCGCCGTACGCGTCTTCATCACGCAGCCCGGCACACCGTACGCCGAGACCTGTCTTGCCTATTGTCGTCCGGGGGAGGAGGAGCCGAGCGACGAACGGCTCGAACTGGAGAAATTCAGCGTCTATCTCGACAAGAATAGCGTGCCATTCCTGGAAGAGGCCGTTGTCGACTTCAATCCGGATCGTATGGGGGGGCAGCTGACCATCAAGGCGCCCAACGCCAAGATGCCGAAGGTCAATGCCGACAGCCCGCTCGAAGATCGCGTCAACTATATCCTGTACAGCGAAATCAACCCGGGTCTGGCCTCGCATGGCGGCGAAATCCGGCTGATTCAACTGACCGAAGAACAGATCGCCGTTCTGCAGTTCGGTGGCGGTTGCCAGGGCTGTGCGGCGGTGGATCTGACGCTCAAGGAAGGGGTCGAAAAGACGCTGATGGAGCGTATCCCGGAATTGGCGGGTATTCGCGATGTGACCGATCACACCGATACGACCAATGCCTACTATTGATTGATCGTCACGACCGCGGTTTGCGGTCGAGATAGCGCCAGATCGCATCTCGGGCCGAAGCCCGGCGATGAAAACGCGAACCGGTACCATTTCCTGCGGGGAGCCTTCGGCGAAGGTTCCCCGCGTTTTCGTGGTTCCGGTCTCGTTGCGAACTCGTGTCGAATTTCAGCTTCTCCGCCTGCGGCCGATAGTTGTCGAAAGCAGAATCGAACAATCAGACAAGCGCTGTTAGCGGAGATCAGTGAATGCATTCGACATGGGGAAAGCGGCTTTGCCGTGGTTATCTGGCTTGTCTCCTGGCCTTGGGGAGCCTGCCTGTCTGGGCGGATGCTCCGATCGTGATCGGTACCGGCGGAAGCGCTGGCGTCTATCTACCGGTAGGGAAGGCCATGTGCGAGCTGTACCGACAGGCCACAGGGTCGGCGTGCCAGGCATTGACGACCGGAGGCTCTCTCTACAACGCCAGCGCCATTCGCAACGGCGATCTGGATTTCGGCATCGTCCAGTCGGACATTCAGTATGCGCTCTCCCGCGGCACCGAGCAGTTCTACGATAGCGGACCCAACGAGAGTGTCAGGACGCTTTTCTCGCTGCATGCCGAGGCGTTTACCGTGGTCGCCAAGCCACCCGGGATCCGCAATTTCGATGATCTTGCAGGCAAGTGGGTCAATGTCGGCAATCCGGGCTCCGGTCAGCGCGCCACGCTCAACTCGCTGCTGGAAATGAAGGGGGAAACGGAAGACATCTTTGCATTGGCCAGCGAGCTGAAGCCCACGGACATGAGCCGAGTCATGTGCAGCGGGAAACTGGATGCGTTCCTGTATGTGGTGGGCCATCCCTCACAGGCGATCGACGAGGCCATCCGGGGCTGCGGGGCCCACCTGGTCAATGTGGCGGGTCCAGAGGTCGAGGCGCTGATCGAGCAGATGCCGTACTACGGCGTAACCGTGATCCCCGGTGGCACCTACGCCCATAATCCCGATGACATCGTGACCTTCGGCGTCCGGGCAACGTTACTGTCGCGCAAGGATGTCGATGAGGAACGCGTCTACCAACTGGTCAAGGCAGTATTCGAGCATCTGGATGCGTTTCGCCGGTCACACCCTTCGCTGGTGACATTGACCCCGTCCGCCATGGTTCGCGAAGGGTTGACCGTACCGCTGCACGCAGGCGCAAGACGCTACTACGAAGAGGTCGGTTTGCTGCCACCCGGCAGCGAATGACTCGAGGTGGCAGGCTTCAACTGGCCGTCGGGGGCAGGGCAGCACGAGATAGACGCTCGTGAAGCTCCCGGTTGGCTACCCGTAGATTCTTGAGCTCGCTTTCCAGCCGCTGGCGCTCCTGCTGCATGGATTTGACCCGGTCGTCGCTGACCCGCTTTTCGCTCTCGGTCTGTTCCATGTGCACCTTGTCGGCACGCAGCGATTCCTGGAGCTGGCCATACTGCCGGCGCTGTTCGGAGAGATCCTGCTGCAGGCGTTCGCAGCGCTGGTCCAGCGAGGTCAGGCGTTGCTCGTACTGCCTTTCCTGCTTCAAGCGCTCCTGACGGGCCTCTTCCAGCAATCCCATGAGACGCGTTTCGGCGGACTCGTGGCGCTTCTCTTCCTGCGCGAGCTTGGCCTGATTGGCCTGATGCTGCTTGGCCATCGCGTCGCGGTGCTGTCTTTCGGCCTGCTCCAGACTGGACTGGTGGCGCTGGCAGGCCTGCTCGAGTTGCAGAATGCGCTTCTGCTGTTGGCTTTGGGCGGATTGCAGTGACTGGAGTTCGGCCTGGAGATGAGCGGCTTCCGTCGTCTTGGTCTCGAGCCGTTCCTGAACGCGAAGCATGTGGTCGTTGAGTGCCTGCAGCCGCTGCTCGGCATTCTCGCTCTGGCGTTGCGCCTGATGACTGATCTCGTCGGCCTCGCGGATCTGCTCGTCGGCTTCCTGCCGGTAGATCGCGAGCTTTTCGTAAGCTGCCTGTTGTGCCTTGTCCCAGATATCGGCCACCCAGCTATCCAGGCCTTCCGGGCGCTCGAGGGTGCGCGGGATGGATTGCACCGAATCCCCATTCTGGCGTAATCGCCACTCGCGAAGATGGTCGCTGATCGTGGTATAGCTGCCCGTGCCGAGAAGCTCACGTATTTTCTGGACGCTGATCGCCTCGCCACGTTTCTGCAACGTGTCGATGGCGCGGCAGACGTCATCGTAACGGATACCATTACGTGCCATGTCGAATTCCCTTGCATTGCCAATGATGCGGAGCTTCTAGGCGGCTCCTGCCCACAGCATAAGACATTTACGTAAGGTGTATACGTAAAAATCCTTATGTAATGGAGATATCGAATCTATGGGGCTCCGATCGTTCAAGCTTTATAATGGGTGAATTCAAGAGAGGAGGCGCTATGACTATTGGACAGGCCCAGGCAGAGTTGCTCGAGGAATTTTCGATCTTCGATAACTGGATGGATCGCTACCAGTACATTATCGATATGGGGCGCCAGCTGCCGGATTATCCCGAGGCCGATCAGGTGGCGGCCTACAAGATCGAGGGTTGCCAATCCAACGTGTGGCTGCGGTCCTCGGAGGAAGCGGGGCGCCTACATTTCAGAGCCACTTCGGACGCCGCCATCGTCAGCGGGCTGATCGCCATTCTGTTGCGTATCTACGATGACCGCGAGCCGCAGGAAATTCTCGAGGGCGAACCCAAATTCCTCACCGAGCTCGGGCTCGACAAGCATCTGTCACCCACCCGCAGCAATGGCCTGCACGCGATGATCGAACGGATCTACGCGATCGCGCGCGAAACACAGGCCGCACAGAAACTTCACTGAATCCGTGACTTGCCGTGTCAGCGAGCATCGTTCATCTGCATCAGTGCCCGTCGCGGCGATCAGGATCGTCTCGATGGTCGGTATCTGTCGCCTGGCAATGGCAGTCGGAATGGCGAGGCTCGGGAACGGGGTCGACGCCGCCGGGATGAAACGGGTGGCATTGCAGAATCCGCCGCAAGGTCAGCCAGCCGCCGCGCCATGGGCCGTGCAGGCGAATGGCTTCCAGCGCGTAGCTGGAGCAGGTCGGCCAGAACCGGCAGCGCGGGCCGAGCAGGGGGCTGATCGCATAACGGTAGCACTGGATCAGCGCTGTCATTAGCCAAGTGGCGATTTTCGCGATCACGGCTAACCTCAGCGTTTCCCGGCGTAGAGTTCGTCCGGAGAGATCAACGGCTCGCGGTCGATCTCTGCGGCCGTCGGCGTCAGCTTGAGATAGAAACAGCTGCGACGGCCGGTGTGGCAGGCCGGTCCGGACTGATCCACCTTGAGCAGCAAGGTATCGCCATCACAATCGAATCGGGCTTCGACAAGATGCTGCTGCTGACCGGAGGTTTCCCCTTTACGCCAGAGAGCCTGGCGGGAACGGGACCAGTAGCAGATTCTACCGGTTGCCAGCGTCTCTTCCAGCGCCGCGCGATTCATCCACGCCATCATCAACACCTCGCCGCTGTCATGCTGCTGCGCGATGGCGGGAATCAGACCGTCGTCGTTCCATTTGGCGGCCGGCAGGACATCCGTTATCGGGAGCTGCGTGCCGACCGCTGAGCGTTCGAGATCGTGAAAGAGATCGGACATGACGTTTCTCGCAGAGAGGGAATCAGGCTTGCGCGTTCAATTCTTCGCCAGGCAGTCATCGCAGGCACCGAGCAACTCGATGGTCTGGCGCTGGATCGTGAAGCCGCGCTCGCGCGCCGTGGATGCCAGCATTTCACCGACGGCTTCCTGATGCAGTTCCTCGACACGTCCGCAGTGACGGCAGATCAGCAACTGGAATCGGTGGACGTGTTCGGGGCACGGGCAGGCAATGTAGGCATTGAGCGATTCGATGCGATGGACCAGACCTTGCTCGATCAGGAAATCCAGTGCCCGATAGACCGTCGGCGGTCTCGCGGACGCATGTTCGTCCGACAGACGATCCAGCAGATCGTAGGCCTTGAGACCACCTGGCGTACTGGAGATCATTTCCAGTACGCGACGGCGGATCGGCGTAAAGCGTACGCCGCGTTCCTGACACTGTTGATCTGCCTGTTTGAGCAGCACATCCGAATCGAGCATCGAACTTCCCGGTAAGCATCGAGAGGGCCACATTCTACGCGTTAGCGCTGGAAGGAACCACCGGACAAGAATTCACCCGGACGGGGTGGATCGTCATCCAGGGATTCGACATGCCGATGCGTGCAAGACAATACGTACACAGTCTATTTAACATAATATATATTATGCGAACTCATGGAGATGCCATGATCCGAATCATCCATCATACATGCCGATATGTTTATCGCTCGGGATTTCGAAATACTGCTCGGTTTACCCCGAGGTTGCGCTACGCTGATGTGACATCGAGAAATGGGCCGCGTCAGTCTGCGACATATCGCCACACTGACGCGGAGTTTCCCGCCAGCGTCTGATCAAAAGTCATTTTTTCGGTACAATGCCGACCGCGAAATCCCTACTTCGTTGGCGACGTCCGATGCTTCGGTACGCCATTGCGCGTCGTGTCAGAGTTGTCAGCCCTGGCTAGCGGCGTATGATGCAGGCCGCTAACCGATTGTTGCAGGGCCGAAAAGCTTTCCTCCACTGGGGTCGTGAGATGAGAAAAAGGAACTCCCTCAAGTATTTGAGTGTGATGACGTGGTTAACCGCGCCATTATTGTTGAGTGGCTGTGGCTCAGCGCTGATGGATCCGACCGGCGAGATTGGTCAGGGTCTGAAATCGCTGATCATCACGGCCTTCGGTTTGATGCTGATCGTGGTCATTCCGGTCATCGTGATGACTATTCTGTTTGCTTGGAAATATCGCGGAACCAATCTCGCGGCCAAGTACACGCCAAACTGGGAGCACTCGAACATCATCGAGGTCTTCGTTTGGGCCATTCCGTGCGTCATCATTTTCTTTCTTGCCATCCTGACATGGCAGACGTCGCACTCTTACGATCCGCACAAGCCGATTGCCAGTGAAGAGGAAACCATGACGATCGATGCGATCTCGCTCGATTGGAAATGGCTGTTCATCTATCCGGACGAAGGCATTGCCACCATCAATGAGCTGGCCATTCCGGTGGATACGCCGGTTCACTTCCGCGTGACCTCCGGTACCGTCATGAACTCGTTCATGATTCCGACGCTGGGTAGCCAGATCTACGCCATGGCCGGTATGGACAACGATGTCTATCTCGAAGGCAACGAGATCGGCACCTTCCGTGGCCGTTCGACCCAGTACAGCGGCGAAGGCTTCTCGGAAATGCTGTTCGACACACACGTAACGTCGGATGCGGATTTCCAGGCATGGGTCGACAAGATCAAACAGTCTCCCAAGAGCATGATGTTCCCGGAGAACTATGACCAGATCGCCAAGCCCTCGATTGCCAATCCAGTAGAATACTTTTCGCAGGTCTCGCCGGATTTCTACGGCGATCTGATCAAAAGTTACAAAGCGGGTCATGGGGGTACGGACAACCATGGCGAGCACAACGAAGCACGGGAGTCTTCAATGCCCATGAGTGCGCAGGCAGCGGAGTAACGTCATGTTCGGAAAACTCAGCTTAGATTCGATTCCATTCGAGCAACCAATCATCATGGTGACGGCGGCGGCGATCGCCCTCGGCGGTGCCCTGCTCGTTGGTTTGATTACCTACTATCGCAAGTGGGGTTATTTGTGGCGCGAGTGGATCACTTCCATCGATCACAAGAAGATCGGTGTGATGTACTTCCTCGTTGCGCTCGTCATGCTGATTCGCGGCTTCGCCGATGCGATCATGATGCGAACGCAGCAAGCCATTGCTGCCGGTGGCGCCGAGGGCTATCTGCCTCCCGAACACTACGATCAGATCTTCACCGCCCACGGTGTCATCATGATCTTCTTCGTCGCCATGCCCATGGTCATCGGTTTGATGAATCTGGTCGTGCCGCTGCAGATCGGCGCTCGCGACGTGGCCTTCCCGTTCATGAACAACCTGAGTTTCTGGCTGTTCGCGGTGGGCGTGATTCTGGTGAACATGTCTCTGGTTATCGGCGAGTTCGCCAAGACCGGCTGGCTGGCCTACGCGCCGCTATCGGAGTTGAAATACAGTCCAGGCGTTGGGGTCGACTATTGGATCTGGGCATTGCAGATATCGGGTATCGGGACCACGCTGACGGGGATCAACTTCTTCGTCACCATCCTGAAAATGCGCACCAAGGGCATGTCCCTGTTTCGCATGCCGATCTTCACCTGGACGGCGCTCTGCACCAACGTGCTGATCATTTTGTCGTTCCCGATCCTGACCGTGACCATTGCCCTGCTGACTCTGGATCGCTATCTGGGCATGCACTTCTTCACCAATGATATGGGCGGCAGCCAGATGATGTACGTCAACCTCATCTGGGCCTGGGGCCACCCGGAAGTCTACATCTTGATCTTGCCGGCGTTCGGTGTCTTCTCCGAGGTCATCGCGACCTTTACCAAGAAGCGTCTGTTCGGCTACAAGACCATGGTCTGGGCCACCGTCGTGATCGCATTTTTGTCGTTCACCGTCTGGCTGCACCACTTCTTCACCATGGGCGCGGGTGCTGATGTAAATTCCTTCTTTGGCATTGCAACGATGATCATCGCCATACCCACGGGCGTGAAGATCTTCAACTGGCTGTTCACCATGTATCGCGGGCGCATCCAGTTCACGACGCCGGTACTCTGGACGATCGGTTTCATCATCACCTTTACCCTGGGCGGTATGACCGGTGTCATGCTGGCCGTGCCGGGGGCGAACTTTGTGCTACACAACACGCTCTTCGTCATCGCTCACTTCCATAACGTCATCATCGGCGGCGTGGTGTTCGGGATGATGGCCGGCTTCACGTACTGGTTCCCGAAAGCCTTCGGCTTCACGCTGAGTGAAAAATGGGGCAAGCGCTCCTTCTGGTGCTGGCTGATCGGCTTCTACGTCGCGTTCATGCCGCTGTATGCGCTGAGCTTCTTCGGTGCCATGCGCCGGATGCAGTCCTACGAACAGACCGAGTGGCAGCCGCTGATGATCGTGGCCTGGTTTGGCGCCGTGATCATCGCCTGCGGCATTGCCTGCATCGTGATCCAGCTTGTCGTCAGTATTCGCGATCGCGAGAAGAACCGTGATCTGACAGGCGATCCGTGGGATGGGCGTACGCTGGAGTGGTCTACCTCCTCTCCGCCCCCGAACTACAACTTCGCTTACCTGCCAGATGTCGCGTCCATCGATAGCTACTGGGAGATGAAGCAGCAGCCGGGTGGCTTCAAGCGCGAGCTGGCGACCAAGTTCGAGGACATTCACATGCCCAGGAACACGGCGGAAGGCCCGATCCTGTCGCTGTTTGCCTTGTTGTTCGGCTTTGCGTTGATCTGGCACATCTGGTGGCTGGCGGGTCTGGGGGCCATCGGCATGTTCGTGACGTTCATGTTCCGTATCTTCAATAACGATACCGACTACCACGTCAGCGCCGCGGAGGTCGAAAAGACCGAACGTGAATACCACAAACGGTTGGAGATGCAGGCTTAATCATGGCAACCGACACAATCAAGCAACATGACGCTCATGCCCACGACGGGCATGAGCACCACGACGCAGGCGCAATGAAGATCTTCGGGTTCTGGATCTACCTGATGAGCGATCTGGTGATCTTCGGGACGCTGTTCGCCACTTTTGGGGTGCTGGCCAACGCCACTGCGGGTGGTCCGACCTCGCAGGAGATCTTCGAGCTACCTTTCGTGCTGGTCGAAACCTTTCTGCTGTTGATCAGTAGTTTCACCTTCGGTCTGGCGGTCTTGGCGCAGAATGCTGGCGACCGCGGCGCCGTCCTCAAGTGGTTGGCGGTAACGTTCCTGCTGGGCTTTGGCTTCGTCGCGATGGAGGTGTACGAATTCCATAACCTCATCGCCGAAGGCTACGGTCCGGACCGTAGCGCCTTCCTGTCAGCCTTCTTCACCCTGGTGGGGACCCATGGTCTGCACGTGACCTTTGGCCTGATCTGGATCGCGATCATGTTCTTCCAGATATCCAAACGCGGGCTGGACAGTGTGACCAAACCCCGAATGCTGTGCCTGAGCCTGTTCTGGCATTTCCTGGACATTGTCTGGATCTGCGTCTTCTCCTTCGTCTACCTGATAGGAGCGATGTGACATGAACGATAGTCACACTTCTCACGATGGCACCAGCCACGGTAGCCATAAATCTTATACTGTTGGATTGATTCTATCGATTGCGCTAACGCTGGCGGCTTTTGGCGTAGTCATGCTGGGGAAATTCAGTATCCTGGCAACTGCCATTACGGTGATTGTCACGGCGGTAGTTCAGGTCCTGGTGCAGTTAATTCTTTTCATGCATCTCGAATTTAGAACTCAGCAGGGTCGTGAATCTGGTGGATTTTTTGTATTTACGGCGGTGATCATAGGACTGATTGTCGGGGGATCACTATGGATCATGCACCACCTCCGTCTGAATTTGATGTGATAGCCAAGTGACATACAAGGCTTACAGTTCGTTGACCAAGCCCGGTATCATCTTCGGCAATCTCGTCACAGTCATCGGCGGCTATTTCCTGGCCGCCGGTGGCCGTTTCGAACCGTGGTTATTTCTGGCAGTGGTACTGGGCACCTCGTTGGTCGTCGCGTCCGGCTGTGTTTTCAATAACATTATCGATCGCGATATCGACGGCCATATGGCACGCACTCAGTCTCGAGCCATGGTGACCGGCGAGATTTCGATTCCGATCGCCCTGCTGTTCGGGTGCTTGCTGGGTATCGTCGGTTTTGGCCTGCTGGCGTGGATGACGACGCCGTTGGCTACCGGATTCGCGGCATTAGGCTTTGCCATCTATGTGGGTGCCTATAGCCTCTACCTCAAACGCCACTCGGTCTACAGCACGCTGATCGGAAGTTTATCCGGCGCATCGCCACCGGTGATCGGATACTGTGCGGTGACGGGCACGTTCGATCTGGGTGCCCTGCTATTGCTGATCATTTTCAGCATGTGGCAGATGCCGCACTCCTATGCGATTGCCATCTTTCGCTTCGACGACTACGCCTCGGCATCGATACCCGTTCTACCGGTGAAGCACGGCATCGCGGTGGCCAAGCGACATATCGTGATCTACACGGTGCTGTTCGTGATCGCCTCGGTCATGCTATCGGTTGCCGGCTATACCGGATGGGCCTACGCCATCGTTGCCGTTGCCGTGGGCGGTTACTGGCTCAGTATTACGCTCAGAGGCTTCCGAACCACCAATGATCAAGCCTGGGCTCGCAAGGTCTTCGGTATCTCGATCGTGGTGGTAACTGCATTGAGTGTCATGATGTCACTGGATAGCCGAATGCCGATAGCCGAATCGCTGCTGTCGCTTGCATCAGGATGATCGGATCGAGATTGACGGATTGACCTTCCCCCTGGTTTAAGTCCGCCCACAATGTGAGAAGCCGCCGCTCCAAGCGGGGCCAATTTGTCCATGGAGCGGTTATTTCGAAGCTACAAGAGCGAATGGATGTCCGCGACCGGTTACTTATCGGTGCGTTAGGCTTTACGGGATATCGGCTTCTACCTGATGCTGCGCTACAACCAGCAGCGCCCCTACATGCATGCATGACGTTCCTTGTGCCTCTTCGTTATTTCACGATGGCCATTTCGTGTGATGGCTATCGATCACAAAAGCGTGCCGATGAGTGCTGCAACAGATCGCCGCGATTCGCGGGGCGGTGAATGGGTTGATGGCCGCCGTCATGGAGGGGCACCTGACTGATCACGTCGTCAGGGAGCCCGAACTGGCGCAGCGGCAACAAGACTTGGACGCGGTACTACAGGTCATTAAGTCCTACCTCAAGTAAGGCAGATAAAAGCCTGGCACACGGAAGACTCAAAATGAATGAGAGTAAAAAAGCAAGACCACCACCACCCGCTCGAAGAAAAGGCTCAAAGGCACTGGCGCCGGTACGACGATCACCAGCGACTAGGATGACTTCTGCTACGGGACGACAGCCGTGGCGAGCCACGGCTTCCTTTGTGAATATATCCAATCGTAATGTGGCAGGTGCAAACTGCCTTTCATTAGCGCGGAAAAACATATCGACCCAATGGCCTGATAGAGAGTGAGAGCGGCTCGCGGGGAATCTCGATGGCCAATATACGAAGGAGGCATCAATGTCAGACCACAATCATAGCCATAGTGGCGGCAAGACCTTGTTGTTTGCACTGGTCTTCACTACAGGTTTTGCAGCTGTCGAAGTATTCGGCGGCCTGATAGCTGATTCGCTTGCCCTGTTATCGGACGCAGGCCACATGCTTACCGATTCATTGTCGTTAGGGATTGGTGCCTTCGCCGCTTGGCTGGCCAAGAAGCCGGCATCGCGTCAGCATTCCTTTGGACTCAAGCGCGCCGAAATTCTCGGAGCCCTGTTTAACGTGCTGTTTATGTTCGGAGTGATTGTATTTATCGCCTATGAAGCGATCCGCCGCATGGCAGACACCCCCGCTGTTGCCGGTGGCATGGTTTTGGCGATCGGCGGGCTCGGTTTGCTGGTGAATATCGCAGTGGCTTGGGCGCTGATGCGTGGAGAGCAGACTATAAACGTTCGCGGAGCGCTCCTGCACGTAATGGGAGACTTGCTGGGCTCGGTCGCTGCGCTGGTTGCCGGGGCGGTCATTTATCTGGGCGGGCCGCCCATTGCGGACCCGATCCTGTCTCTTTTCGTCAGCCTATTGATTCTGGTATCCGCCGTTCGACTACTGCGTGAGGTGACGCAAGTGTTGATGGAAGGCGTGCCAGAAGGAATCGATGCACATGAAGTCGGCTGCGCCCTTGTCCGGGTCGACGGCGTTTTTGCTATCCATGACATGCATATCTGGAGCCTATCATCAAACAGTCAAGCTCTAGCGGCGCATATTGATGTGGAAGCGATGGGACGATGGGAAGAGATACTGCCGCAGTTGCAAACGATATTGCGGGGGCGCTTCGGTATTGAGCACACCACCTTACAACCCGAGGATGCCGCTATCCGTCACGTTTGTGATGCCGATCCTGATTGCGGGGCTGGTGATGTGAATTAGGAGACCACAGGCAGCAGAGCCCCGTCTAGGCTGCATGTAACAGCGTCAATAAAGAATAGCAAGCCCCCTAGGGGGCTTGCCTGCTTCTGAACCGCTCCTGCCGTCGTGCGGACACCTTTCGGTTGACGAGACCAGCGGCATATCCACGCCAAGATCGGGGGTGTGGAGATGTCATGGGCTCTATGCCTGGCTGGAAGTGTTTATGAATCCATTCTCGCTACGATGACCATGTGACTCTCGGCGTTCTGCCAATAGGACAGCATGAACCGTGCTGCTTTCATTGAGGCGTTTCTCTTGCTGACCAAGTTGCGACAATGCGGACGCTTCCATACCCACGCCGTCGTCCTCAATGTCAATAATCCGTTATTTCTGTGTATGCGACATGCCACGCGTCCGCGAGACCTCCGCAACCAGCCCGCCACCGAAGTTTCCCAACGCGGGAAGCAATGCCAGGCCGAACACCATCCAAATGCTATCCATGATCACCTTCCCTGGTCGATGTCTAGCTCTAGCACTCGCCTTCAAGCACTCGCCGGCGAAGCGGCCTGGCCCGAGCTTTCCGGCGGCACATTGACGGAGGCTCC